>JBCCSR010000698.1:0-3908 GCA_039199865.1 Bacteroidota bacterium | reverse complement strand
CGGCATTCATCCGATTGTATACATTGTAAATACTGAACACCCATTCCGACTGAAAATTACGCCCCTCTTTCTGCTTGTTTTTAAAGGTCGCAGAGATATCGACTCGATGGTAGTCCGGCAAGCGCGTTTGGTTGCGACGACCAAAAAATGGGATGATGATGCCCTGAAACTCAAATTGTCCGACGGGGAAATTGGTGGGCTGGCCAGTTTGGAAAATGAAGTTGGCATTCAGGGACCATCGATCCGTCAGCTCGTAACTCCCAAATAAACTGATGTCGTGGGTCTTATCATAAGGGGTACTGTACCACTCGCCAAAGTTGATCCCGGTTTCGAGGTTGGAACGACCGTTGTCCACTACCGGAGGGCGGCCCGGTGTTCGTTGTTCCGACCTAGAGAGGGTGTAGGCTAGCCAAGCCTGCAAGCGGCCCTTGGTTTTGCGCAGCAACAACTCAAAGCCGTAAGCTCTGGCCATTCCATTCAAGACCACTTGTTCGATCGCTTCGTTGGCAATCAAATCGGCTCCATCGATGTAATCAATCCGATTTTGAATGTTTTTATAAAAGCCTTCCACCTCCAAAGCGTAGGCTCCACCTTTGATTTTTCGATAATATCCCAAGGCAAATTGATCGAGCAATTGGGGTTCGACAAAGGGGCCACTGGGAGTCCAAACATCGAGTGGAGTAGGTGAGCTCGTATTGGAAAGCAAATGTAAATACTGGGCCAAACGAGTATAGCTGACTTTTAGGGATTGGTTGTCATTTAGTGCGTAGGCAAGGGACAGGCGAGGTTCCAAATTGAAAAAGGTAGCCAAGTTAGTCGAGCGATCCGTGCTAATGGTATCGATGGGGGTGGCTTCGGTGTAAACCAATTGGAAGGGATCGAATAGGATGGGTTGATCATTTCGATAAATGAAGAGGTCATCTTGTCCGAGTCGATAAAACCCACTGCCGCGCAAGCCATAGTTGACGGTCAACTTCCGAGTCAATTGCTGTTCAACATCGACGTAAAGGGCCACTTCGTTGGCATATTTCTTGGCCAGTTGATCTTCCTGAATGCCCGAATTTTCCTTGGTCGGTTCTATGGTACCTGGATTGAAAACGTAGTAAATATTGTTGAGGCCATAATTGATCTGAAGTTTTTCGTTGAGGTAGTGTTTTAGATCGTATTTCAAATTGAAATTTTCGATTGCGGAGTCCCAGGAAAAGTCGGCAAAATCGAGATCCAGGCCATAGAAATAATTGGAATAGATCAAGGAAAGATTCGAAAAAAGTTGGTCAGAAAAAAGATGGTTCCACCTAAAATTAGCTACCGTATTGCCGTAGGTATTCACAAAATTGTCATTGAGGCTCAACAAGTCGCGACCAAAGTATCCCGAAAGGTAAATGCTATTTTTCTCGTTGAAGCGATGACTGACTTTGGTGTTGATGTCATAAAAATAAGCCTTGTTTTCAATGTCGAAAAGAGGCAAGAAAAAGTGAGAATAAGACGCTCGCCCTCCCGCTAAAAAAGCGGATCGATTTTTAACAAGAGGCCCCTCGATCAACAAACGACTGGCCACCGCGCCTATTCCACCAGTGACCTTTACATTTTTGTTGTTGCCCTCTCTTTGAAACATTTCGAGAACTGAGGAAACACGCCCACCGTATCTTGCCGGAATTCCTCCCTTGAATAATTTGACATCCTTGATGGCATCCGGATTGAATACCGAAAAGAAACCAAATAGATGAGAACTATTGAAAATGGTGGCTTCATCCAGTAAGATCAGATTTTGATCCACAGCGCCTCCTCTCACATTAAACCCCGAAGAGGCCTCCCCAGCATTGGTCACTCCCGGCAGCAAAAGCAGAGATTTGACTACATCGGCTTCCCCCAGGATAACGGGAATTTGTTTGATGGTTTTGATATTCAATCCATTGACACTCATCTGAGCTTTTCGAATGTCTAATTTTTCCACATCCTCCGAAACGACAACCTCACTGAGTTGCTGGGCTTGTGGAACCAGTTTGAAATCAATTTTTTGATCCTGACGCAAGTCCAACTCCTGGCGAATCTCCTGATAGCCCAAATGACTGATCAATACTTGGTATCGCCCCGCCGGCAGGGAAATGGAGTAGAACCCATATTCGTTGGTGCTAGTCCCTACCTCTACACTAGGAATGACAATCGAGACCCCAATCAAAGTTTCATTGCTGGCGGCTTCGCTAACCGTACCACTCAGGGTAAACCTATTTTGTGCCAACAGGATTACGGGGAGAAAGAAAAAAAACAGTAACACTCGAAAAGATCTAGACATCTTTCTATATTTTTTGCTAGTGGAAGATGGGTATTGGTATTCAAGTAAATATTCCATTTACTGGAGTATAGAACGCGTAGACTGGTGCTAACTCAAGTTACTATTTTTTGATGAGTATGCTAATTAATTGCTATTCAATTTTTCACCACACTTCTACATTTTGACTATCGACGTTGATCTGGCTTTTCATTCCCTTTCCTGTAGTGCTATTGGTAAAATTGTCGGAGGTATTGCCAGCCTTTTCAAAGATAATGATTGCGATTGTGGCCCCGCTACCGGAGTCAGTGTATCCATCATTAACGATTCGGGAGATCCTTGTGATCCAACTTATCGATTATATGCTACGGGAGCAGGCAACGATGCGGACCGCTTCAATGATTTTAACCAAACCTTGTCTGGAACCATCGAAGTCCCCCAAAACCAAGGGGCAGTGCTCATTCGTCCCTCCTCAACAAATGGTGGAACACTAAGGAATACATTTTCCATTCAATTTCAGCCGGGGAGCCTCGGCGCTTACACCACCACTGGTGAGGATGAATTTTTACTCTTTATTTCTGGTAGTGTCGGCACTGCAGGCACCTTTAGAGTCCGAGGAACCAACAACTGCTCGGGGCCATCTCCGATCTATTTTTAGACTACGTTATCGTTCCTGAATAATTGAAAACTTAGGGGTACCTTTTCCGCTCAAACATTGCTATGCTACTTTCGTAGCATAGCAATGTTTGAGCGGATTTTTTACCCGCATCAACCGCCTATTGCTCTTTCGCTTTTTTTGCTCCCCTAATCAGATACTTATCCAAGGCACTGTGTAATTGATCCCCAGTGTTGCTGTTGGTAAAAACGGCAAAGCCCATATTTAGATCTTTATACATGCTAAAATTACATTTGAAATCTCCGTTGTTTCCTCCGTGCCCAAACACCAAGCCCTGCGGCGTTTTGGTCAGGTGAATGCCCAAACCAAAGGCCTGGTCCTCCTCATCCTCCTCCTCTTTGGGAATCACGGTTTGTGTGCGAAACATTTCATCATAAGTCTCCGCTTTCATGCCTTCTCGATTGAACAGGGCCAGGATAAATCGACTAAATGACTTGGCCTCCGTATGCATGCTCCAAGCCATTCCTGGTTCTTTGGGCAAATCAGCAATAGTGGGCCAATTGTCATTGTGTCCGTGAGAGACGACTTCTTGCAAGTAATCATTATGAGAAAAATAAGTGTTTTTCAAATTCAGCGGTTCCAGCACTTCCTCTTGCAAAACCACATTGATGTCCTTTCCGGTAATGTGGGCCACCACTCTTTTTAAATATTCAAAGCCTTCGCCGGAATAACCATAGCTCGTTCCCGGCGTAAACTTAATGTCTACTTTTCCATCCGGATTCATGTATCCCCAATTGGGAAAGCCCGTTTGGTGAGAAAGAACGTGGCGGGCCGTAATCAGCTGGTACCGTTCGTCGTGAGCAATTTCCTCGAAAGGCAAATATTGGTACAGCGGTTTATCCAAATCAATGATCCCTCTTTCTGCCAGTGGATGATAAAACGTTGTTTGAGGCAGCCTCGGTTACCAAACCCGTCTTTGGTTTCGTTGTTTGTCGACTGGCAGAAAGAGGGATCATTGATTTG
>JBCCSR010000697.1:0-3909 GCA_039199865.1 Bacteroidota bacterium | reverse complement strand
GTATCTTGTCCCATTACAAAAGCAGAAAAACTACGAATGATGGGCCCATCTTTAGGAACAATGGCAATGCTAAAGTAATTGCTATTGTGCTCCATTGGAATTTTAATATTTCGCTGACTAGCGGGGATGTCGGAATAAACCGATTCGTATTCCCCATCAATTTGATCGCTACGATAAATTTCGAAATGATCGATCAAGCGATTGAATCGTTGGTCTAAGGTCCAGCGAAGATCCGCGTGGTTGTCGCTGGTCTGATCGGCATGACTGATGTTGGGCATGGCATCAATGACTTCAAAACCATAACCTTTTTCAATGGCGGACTGCCGACTCTCCAAACCAAAATAATTCATTCCATTCAGTCGAATCCAATAATTTTTGTAATTGCGTGGCAGGGGAATGTCTTCTTGAATGGTCTGAAAAGAGGGATCACTTTTTACCGTATCCAACAGATTGACATAAGGCATGTCAGAGATTTTCTTGTACCGTTTGCCATCTTCGGAAATGGATAAGAAATAGCCAAAATACTTTGATTTGAATGCTGGTGTAGTCCATTCTACGGCTACTTTTTTATCGGAAAAAGTCGCTTCTAAATCGGGGACGCCCGGGGTAGCCCTTACCTGCGGATCGTAGTGGAAAGTGTAACTGGGATAATTTCCCGTTTGTACTTCGATTTTATATTTGGAGGTTTTATCGATTGGGATGGCATGACCCAGGCCTGCCTTTTGAATGAGATCGAAGTCGAAAGTAATGGCGTAATTGAGGTAACCCAGTTTGAACTCCTCAATGGTTTGCTGCTTTGATTTTCCCGCTTCATCTGCCAAGTTGCTTTTGAGCTCTGCTTCCATTTCTTTGGGCATGAAAAGAAAAGACTTGGCTCCTGCATAAAACTCTTTTAGAAGGGTATCTTTTTGCGCGGATATGGCGGCATCCCATTGATCGGCATCGACGGCTTTGACGATGGTCGTTGCACGTAAGCTGAGCTTATCTGTAGATGGCCCTTGAAATACTTTGATTTGATAACCTTCTTTTAGTGCATGCTCCCATTCGGCCACATCGCGTGGCTCCCAGCGGAGGAGCAATTGATTTTTGTAGGTCGTTTGTGATTGGTATTTGGGTAAAACGTATTGTGCGGATAGAAAAACATTTTGCGTCAGCAAAAACAATAAAACAATCAAAAAAGATTTGTTGTACATAGCCTAGTTATTTTTTTGTCAATAATTATTGGAACTCCGGAGAGAACCGAGCCTCTCCGGAGTGTTTTGGTTAATCGATTACGGAGCAACCGTGACCGCATTCTTCTCCGATGTCAAAATCAAATTCCCACTTTTTAATAAATTCCAAAATGATTTTTGCTCGGAAGTAACTGGGGTTGGGAACGTCTGCTTGCAACAATGCACCTACGCCAATATTGGGAAGGCGAACACCCAACACTTTACCTCTTACATTGATGTATCCCCAAACATTTCCCGTTGCTCTAAAGCTGTTCAATCCTTGCGGATTTTGACCCGTAAGGGAACAAGCGGTATTATCTGGATATTGTAACAAGGCAATGTCGAATCCGGCTCCACCATTGACTTTTACGTCGACCAGCGTCACCTTGGCAAAGAGAATTTTTTTACGAATCTTCTTTTCAAACTTGATGTGTAACGCGGCACCAAAGGCAATACCGGTTCCGTAGGAAGGACCGTTTCCTCCGCAAAGCAATAGCTCTCGATTTTCATCATTGGCCGAGAGGGGTTCCCCAAAGATCTCGGCAGCTCTGGGATCGAGGTCCGGAGGACCAGGAATGTCATTTCCCATCAAAAAGTAAGCTCTGGCCAAGACATTGAGTCCACCGTAGTCAATGGAAACAGATACGGGAAACAAGGTGATTTCGTTTTCTGGATTAAAGAAATCTGGAACTTTCACTTCTCCATTGTCATAACCGCCCAGGAACAAATGCCAACGGCCATTGGGGTATTGTTGAGAACCATTAGGGTCAATCAATAGGTCCATTTGTCCATCTCCCTTGATGGCACCTCCGGCCGTATTCATTTTGATTTGGGCATAACCGTGATACGAAAAGCCTCCGTCAAAGTCGATGCTAATGCCTACCTTTCCAACGATCTTGTCTTGAGTATTTTTGACTTCCTCTTGATCCTTTTTATGTCGATCGGCATCCGAAAGTGCAAGATCGGGCACCTTGTCGTCGATACTCGGTGGTGTTTGGAAACCTCCCGGTACGGCGGGATTGACAAACTCTGCGGTGCCCCAGAAAGTGATGTTTTGCAAAGACAATCCACTACCAAATCGAATGATGACCGACAATCTACCGTTGAGTGGACTTCCTCCCGATACGCCACTACCCACCGTGGTGATGCCTACGGCGAATTTGATTCCAAACAGCGAGTTGGGATCGGGCTCGTAAATCAATCCCGAAGTATCCATGCCCGGAGGAATGGCACCTCCACCTTGTCCGTTGCCCTCATGGTATCCCGCTACTTTCATTCGGTACTGTACGCCTCCACCAAAGCCGTTGAGGGCCAGTGGAGTGGGAGGGAGGGGGACGGTTAGTTTGTCGCTACTCACAAAGCCATCGACCATGAAATAACGCATGCCATTTTTGTTGCCAAAAACGGCAGCCATCGATAAATTGAAAGCGCCCGGTACTTGCTGTCCACAGGTATAATTGCCTTCTAAGTTAGAATCTTTACCCAAGATACTTGCCTGTAGAATGGCGCTGAAGCCTTTTCCGTAGGTGGGATCTTCTTCAAATAAATTGAGGGCTCCACATCCTTTGAAGGAGGGCAAATCAATCACCACGTTAAAGCCACTCATCTCAAAACGATCGAACTTCCACTCTTGAGCACCGATGATGTTGGTGACTTGTTTGCCATAGACTTTGAAATTTCCCGAAGCGGTCAATCCACCATCTTCTTGTTTCATCAAATGCAGGCCGAGGTTGAAAGCAAGGTGAGCGGAATTTTGACTAAAGCCCAGGCCAATTCCCGTGATTTGAATAGGAAAATTGTTGAGCAAATTTCCTCCACTCTCGATGAAAAAGTTACCACTCTTGATGTACTGAGGCCCCTGCGAGTCGATATGAAATTCACTAAAGCGAATGCGGGGTACGCGTACATCATCTTTGGTGACATCTCCTTTCCCCAAGGCCATAGTACCGTAGAGAATGGCAGAAGGTTTGAACTCTCCATTTGCTACCACTACGCTGAGCACTGAGTTGGGATCGAGTGTTACTTGGGCTGCTTTGAACAAAGGAAACTCAATACTTTCCCCCAAACCAATGGTGAATTGGTAGCTCGCCTCCTGTTCTTCATTGCCTTGTCCAGCCGACCAAGTGACTCCGGCACTGTAAGCAAAAGGCCTTTCCTTTTTGGCAATTGGAATGACAATACCTCCCTCAAATTCAAACCTAGAAAACCTACTGGCCTCCAAATCGACTTCAATGCTATTGAGGGACCAGCTCCATTTTTTGTTCATCAAATTTCCTGCAGCAATCGGTGCTTGCCCATCCAATTTGAATTGACCTGATACACCCATATTGTCGATTAACAAATCTTTTGCGCTGAGCTTCATCCGACAAGTTTGCGAAGAGGGATTGTTGCCCAGTCCGTAATTGCCATCGCATTTCCGTTTGAAGGGTTCCGGGAAAGTAATGTCTAGGGTTTGGATATAGACGCCGCGCCAGAGATTTTTTTGTGGTGGTAGATTATAGCCGTTGGGAAATTTGACTTCTGGAGGATTGCTAAAATCACTGAGATCAACATAAGCGTTGCCAATGGCGAAGCTCATCTTGGGCCATTTGGCGAGGGTAAAATGATCGATTTCTACCCCGATGAGCATATTGTTCCAATCTTGCACTTTGAGGGAAAAACCACCGACGACTCGTTCATTGGTATTGATTGGATTGCC
>JBCCSR010000696.1:0-3913 GCA_039199865.1 Bacteroidota bacterium | reverse complement strand
GCAGAACCTAATCCAATTTTGATTCCTTTTTTTTCTAAGGCCTTCAAAAAGGGTACCACGCCAGGCAAAATTTCGTCAGAAGTCATTTGATCAATAAACTCCAAATACCAGTTGTTTTTCTCTATGGCTAACTGTCTTTTCGTAGCACTATCCAGCTCAACTCCTCCCCATTGTAAAATGAGGTTGAGCGAATCCATGCGGCTAACTCCTTTAAGTTGCTCATTTTCTTTTTCGGTAAAATCGAAACCCAGTTTGTTGGCCAAGCGTCGCCAGGCCTCGAAATGATAAACTGCGGTATCGACAATCACACCGTCTAAATCAAATATACAAGCTTGTATCATACATTTTGCATTTAAAAAAGCGAAGTAAATAGTTTGTAATAGGTAAAACTGGGATTTACGAAGCAGGTTTCACCCAAATTTTTTGGAAAATGATTTCGCCCAAGGGCGGTTTCATGGCAAAGTGGTGGAAAATCGGGCCAAATATAGTACAATTGAAGAAAGGCCACAATTGTCGGTAATAAATCTGCTTAAAATATCGCAGCGCATCTCTGTGGATAATTTTCTATCTTTCCACTAAATTAATCGATCCATCACAATGCCACAACCACTCCAGTTTCCCATCGACGAAATACGCATCTCTCAAAGTGTCGGTCGTCCCGTCAAATCACCCATCAGGGTTTCCAGCCTTCGGCATCTAGGAATTGATCAAGAACAATTTATCGCTACCTTCGCTCCCTTTTTCCAAGATCTCCCCTGGGATCCCTACGATGTCCGACGACTACAGGTGGACTTTCTAAAACAACAATTTGCAAAAGAAGCCCAAGACATCCAAGCACTATTCAAAGCCTATTACCTCGGTCAAATTGATTTGAAGTCATTTGATCAATGGATTGAGCGACTCTCCTCCAAACAAAAAGCGGAATTCGACCAGATTCTTCCCTGGCGGCGGCGTTCAGTGGCCCAATTTCTTGTCGAAGAAAAGGAGCAAAAGGTACTCATTACCAGAGAAGCAGTCAAACAATTTGCCCAGGAAGTCCAGGGAGCGGATTATCGCTCCTTGCCCCGTATTTTTGCGGAAGCACCTCCCGAGCACGTAGAGAACGATTTATTTGACCAATGGATCGCACAAGTTTTTCGCATAACGCAAGAGATCCGTCCAGAGGCTCGCGCCATCCGAATGGTCGCCCACTTTATGGGCGTCAAAGCATTGCCCGCAAGACCAGGAGACAACTCGCCGGAGGGAGCACACGAAGATGGGGCAGATTATATCGTCTCTGCGCTAGTGATCAAAAGAGAAAATCTGGTAGGTGGCGAAAGTCAAATCATTGAACAACTAGACAATGGCCAGAAAGAAATTATTTTCCAACACGAACTACAGGTAGGAGAATTTATCTTTCAAGGAGATTCCAGGGATGAGATCGTTCACGGTACAGATCTTTGGCACCATGTAACACCATTTCGCATCGCCAATCCTAAACTCGGAGAAGGCTGGCGCGACATCATCGGATTCGACATCAATGTGATCGGTTGATTAACTCTTCGAAGTCAGCCAAAAACGAGCTTCGTCTAAGTTGGTGCCGTAATGATAATGGGCGTGTAAATCAACTTCCTGTCCTGCTTTGAGCTCAAACTCCTCCTCCAGTTGCATTAGCGTGGGGGGCATCAAAGAGTCCGTTCCCGTAAAGTTAACCCCCTCTGCCAATTCGATTAGAGAATGCATCAAGATTCCATTGGCTTGCCCACTCAAATAGGGTTGCAATGAAGTCTGAGCCTCAATCTGTAAGGCCTCTTCCCGATAGAGGTTCGTGGTATTGACCATGGCTTGGGTCGATAGCAATTCTGGCCAATGACGGGTAAATAAAATGGGATAGTGTTTATGTCCTTGATCAAAATCAGCGTTGACGGCCTGGGCCAGATTGATGATTTTTTCGGGAATGAGTTTTCCTTCGGGTTTTAAAAATTGGCGGAGGTGTTTGAAAATTTGGACCTGATATTCATTGGCACAGTAGATGCTCATGAGTTCTCCAATAACGTAGTCCACCTTTTCTGGTAGCTCTATTTTCATGGCATCCCCTACGATAAACTCGGTTTTGTGAGTCCATCCGTTTTTGTGTAATTCCTCCTTAATAAAGTCCGTTAGTTGAGGATTGTTTTCAATAAGATAGGCCTTTTTCACGTAAGGCAAATAGTGTTGGGTCAGGGCCAAAGTTCCAATCCCCGCCTCACATACCACCGCATCTCTCAGCTTATCGTAGTGATCAAACGCCTTGATGTAGGCACCTACCCTTCTCTTGTCCGTTTCCATCACCTTATAATACACCTTGGGAAAGCCATAATGATCGGGATCAAAGGTTTGCGCTTCCAGCAAAGCATACTTTAGCTGCTCAAAATTGTCGATTACTTTGTAAAAAAGATCCATAATGCTTTATTTTTTAATGGCAACAAATATCTGTTTTTGTTGGAAAAATCCCAACTTTTCCCTGAAAGTGCCGTATAAAATCGTTGAAATAAACACAACTAGAAATCAAAACGCAGGGTTCCCTGGCTCGGATCAAAGCAATTTGCGAATTGAATAGCCAAATTATCGCATCCATAAACCCAACATTCAATGAAAAAACTACTTCCACTTTTCTTCCTTTTTTCCACCTTTCAAGTATGCGCTCAATGTGATGAAACCACGGTCTTTGACAATGACTCTACCAATGCCGTTTGTTTCTTTATCGATGGAAAAGTAAGGACCGTTTACACCAATAATTTTCCCAATCATCCGGTAGGCACTTGGCCAAGCAATAATCCCATTGATCCTCAGGATCTGACTTTTTACATGTGCGCCTTTCCCCAAAAGACCGATCAATTGACCTCCATTTACGATGCAGGCGACATCATGGGTTGCTCTCAGTACCTTGAATTTGGGCTGGGGACCAATGGAATTCGCCTGTCTCCCTTTGGGGCCAGATGGTTTGTCAATCCAAACACGCAAGAAGAAAATAGAGATTGGAATGTGGAACCCTTAGAAATGTTTCAAATGGATTTCAATAATTCTCATTCCAATGGAGGTGGACAATACCACTATCATGGCATCCCCATCAACTATTTTACGGATAGCTTGGCCATTGATGGAACAACGCATTCGCCTTTGGTGGGCTACGCCGCAGATGGATTTCCAATCTACTACAAATACGCTTACACAGATGCCAACAATCCCAATAGTGGCATCAGTGCTTTTAGTTCTGGTCATACGCTAAAAACAGGAAATCGACTTGGCGATGGCATCACCGCTCCGGATGGTGCCTACGATGGATTTTACATCGAAGATTATGAATTTACTGATCCGGACGGACCATTAGATGAATGCAATGGTCGATTTGGGGTAACACCAGAATATCCCGAAGGAACATATTATTACCTCATGACCGACAACTGGCCCTTCATTCCACGTTGTTTTTATGGGTCGGTGATCGATAACACCTTTAGAATTGGTCCCAATTGCCCGTCCTCAAATGCAGAAATGGACTGTAGTGACGCAGTAGTGAATACCAACGAAGTCATCAATACCCTCAATGTTCTGATTCGTCCCAACCCTGCAAGTACGGTGCTACAAATTGATGACTTTGACCCAAGTCTACGGTCAGCCATCACCCAAATTTCCATCTACGATACCAGTGGTCGAACGTGGTTGGCCATCAAGTCCTTCACCGAACATATCGACATTGCACATTTGCCCAATGGAAGTTATTTCCTACAAATCAATTTTAGCAATACCCAAATCACCAGGAAAATTATCGTACAACAATGAAAAGTATAGCGACTCTAGTATTCTTTTTGCTGTGGAGCCATGGTATTGTGGCCCATGGTGGACACCTCGCTGTTTTCAAATATCAAATCAGTACGACCGCCATCGTTCTCGAATT
>JBCCSR010000695.1:0-3915 GCA_039199865.1 Bacteroidota bacterium | reverse complement strand
TGCCCCAATTTTTTGGCTCGATCATTATCAATTTTAAGACGATCGATATGGTGATCAAGTGCATACAGGCCCGCTGCGGCCAAGAAACCCGCTTGTCGCATTCCTCCCCCCATCACTTTTCGGAAGCGGCGCGCCTCCTGGATAAAAGATTGTTCTCCGATCAGCAAAGAACCTACCGGCGCTCCCAAACCTTTAGACAAGCAGATGGAAATACTGTCAAATTGCTTTCCAACTGCTTCGGTCTGCTCTCCCGTCTCCACCAAGGCATTGAACAAACGGGCACCATCTAAGTGTAAACGTAGGCCTTTCTCTAGGCAAAGTTGGCGGATGGGAGTAATTTCATCGAGGGTATAAATGCTTCCTCCTCCTTTATTACAGGTATTTTCTAAAACCACGAGGCGACTAATGGGGAGCCAATCATAAAGCGGTTTTATTGCTGCTGCAATCTGTTTTTCCGTCATTTTCCCATTTTCTCCCTTGATCAGATTCATAGAAACTCCTGCATTGTAGGCATAGCCTCCCGTTTCATACTGATAGATGTGTGATTTTTCTTCACAGATGACCTCATCCAATGCTCTAGTATGCATTTTGATCGCGATTTGATTGGTCATGGTTCCGGAAGGACAGAATAGGGCGGCATCTTTGCCAAAAAACTGGGCGGCTTTCTCCTCCAGTGCATTAACCGTGGGATCTTGACGAAAAACATCGTCTCCAACCTCTGCTTGCATCATGGCTTCGAGCATGGCGGGAGTCGGCTTGGTAGCCGTATCACTGATTAGGTTGATTGTCATCATTTTATTTATAAATTGGGATAGCTAGTGTAAATGATACACTATTCATTGGTATTGACTTTGGAAAGTAGGTAATAAATGCCTAAATTTCCATCGTTAGAATCGGTATAAAAGCAAAGTAAAGCAATTATTTCCGGTTGGCGATTACAATTGTGAATTCATGATAAATTTAGATGATTTTTTCAAATCCGTCTTTACGGTAGACAATGTTATTTTCGGTTTCGATGAAGGAGACCTAAAATTATTGTTGATTAAGAGGGGAGAGGCACCTTATGAAAATCGGTGGGCATTGCCCGGGCACTTTGTCAACGCAGACGAAGACCTTGCTACGGGTGCCCAAAGGGTTTTGGCAGAGCTTACTGGGATAAAAGATGTCTATCTGGAGCAAGTACGTGCGTTTGGAGCCATTGATCGACATCCCTTGGGAAGGGTAATTACGATTGCCTACTTTTCTCTGGTCAAAATTAGCGATTATCAACTGACCCCTGCTTCCATTGCTCAGAAAGCCAAATGGCATTCTAGTGCCGAGGTAGAGGCCCTACCCTTTGATCACGACGAAATCTTGAACGCCTGTTTTGATCAGCTCAAACGAAGAGTACGCATTCGACCTATTGGATTTGAATTGTTGCCCCCTAAGTTTACCCTCACCGAGCTCCAGCATCTGTACGAAGCCATTTTAGAAACTCAACTCGACAAGCGCAATTTTAGAAAGAAAATTCTTTCGATGAATTTATTGGTTGATTTGAAGGAAACACAGGAAGGGGTAGCCCATCGACCCGCTAGGTTGTATCAGTTTGATCAGGAAAAGTACAAGAAGTTTTTGGCAGAGGGTTTTAGTTTTGAACTATAATATGGTTCCTTTAGCAGTAAACAGTTTGATCTCGATTGCCTCACCATAGGTTGCTCTGAGGTTTTCAAGTGGAGCGATGAGGTCTTGCTCATTACCACCAAACTCATAGAGAAAGTTGTGCTGTTCGCGGTATTCTTGCTCAGTTCTGATGGTCAATTCGTTTAGTTCGCTGAGGCGAAATTGACCATAGTAACCACTAGAAAGGCTATGGGGACGAACCAAATCAGCCATTGAATTTTCAAAATCGATTCTCACATCAGATTCTTGATTCAAATCGTTGAAGCCAATGTATCCCCAGATGGTTTGCTCTGGAATACGGTTTAGGGTTTTGTCTGGAACAATCAATCCGTGATCGCTGTCCAAAATTATTTGGTACTGGCTAAAGGAAACGAGCAATCTTCCTGGATTGACAATTTCATTGTTGTTTAAGTTCAGTTCCAAATTGTAATTATTGGGTGCTAACTCGCCAATAGCGATGGATTGACGTGCGGGGGCACTACCGGGTTGGCATTCCTCCTGTAAAGACAATTGATTGATGGATAGATTAATTTGTTGAGCAAACTGGTTGAGAGAATAATCGAATTGATAGTTCTCACAATTTTGGTTGGTAATGGTTTCTACAGTAAAGGTGAGGTGACGCTCTTCGTTGGTGAGGTCTTCCCAAATAATGATCTGTAAATCATCGTTGATATTAATGATCTCATTGGGTACTTCCTTGTCTTTATTACAGGCAGCAGCAGTGAGGAGCAACAGTAGGAGGTATAAACCGGTGATTCGGGCCATCTCTTCTTCCTTATTTTAGAGTATACACGGATTTATTCAACGTTGGGTACTAGGAAAACGACTTATCATCAAATGTGCTGCTTGGGAAACACATATCTACACAAATTTAATAGAAATAAAGAAAATGTGGAGACAATTGAATTATTTTTTGTCGTTTGACGTTTTGTGTTCTAGTGATTCGTAGTGAAGCATATTTCTATACCCACCTATACGTCGAACAAAAATTTTCAGCAAGAGTTCACTACTGTTTATCGCAAATAACGCTATGTTTATCCATTGAATTGGACTAGACATAATAAAAATTTGTTCGTCTTACAACTTCACGTTACATTAGTTGTCATTAACTACAGAAATGATTACACTAAAGAATATTCGAAAATCGTACCGTACTGATTATACCAGTATGGAAGTACTGAAAGGAATTGATTTGGAAATTGATGCAGGCTCATTTGTTTCTATTATGGGATCATCCGGTTCTGGAAAATCTACTCTGCTCAACATTTTGGGCATTTTGGATGAGTATGACGCCGGAGAGTATTACCTAGATGGAACACTGATTAAAGATCTTAGCCAAAAGCAAGCGGCCATTTATCGCAATCAATTTATTGGCTTTGTTTTCCAATCTTTCAATTTGCTTAATTTTAAATCTGCGCTTGAAAACGTCGCCCTTCCTCTTTATTATCAAAAAATAGATCGGAAAAAACGACAGGATATTGCCTTAGAATATCTCGAACGAGTTGGATTAAAAGATTGGGCCAACCACCTACCTACCCAAATGTCTGGTGGCCAACAACAGCGCGTAGCAATTGCTCGAGCACTAATTACCCAACCCAAAATGATATTGGCGGATGAACCTACGGGAGCCCTGGACACCAATACCTCTTATGAAGTAATGGATTTGTTTAAGCAGGTCAATGATCAAGGCATCACGGTCATCATTGTAACGCATGAGCCGGATATCGCCGATATGAGCAAACAAATTATTCGCCTACGTGATGGGCTGATTGAAGACGAGGTAGAACAAATACCCGCAAAACACTAAATAAAGGTATTGACCAAGAACTGTGTTGATTGACCAAATTCATTGAACCTCAAAGACCCAACCTCGCATATGATAGACTTTGACAAATGGCATGAGATTTTTGACTCTATCCGACGCCATAAACTTCGAACCTTCCTAACTGCATTCAGTGTCTGGTGGGGCATCTTTATGTTGGTGATCCTTTTGGGATCCTCAAAAGGACTACAAAATAGTACCAAAGAAAATTTTGAAGCAGATGCAATCAACAGTCTGTGGATTTGGTCTGAGCAAACCTCCGAACCTTACAAAGGCTTACCCGCGGGTCGCTGGATCAGATTTGACAATGAAGATTATGAGGATGTTGCCGACATGGGTGAAGTCAATTATGCCAGTGCTCGTTTTTGGATGAGTGGAGAGTTTTTTATTTCCTACGAAGACAAAAGTCTCGCTTTCGAAGTACAGTGTGTTCG
>JBCCSR010000694.1:0-3916 GCA_039199865.1 Bacteroidota bacterium | reverse complement strand
TTTTGACTCCGTAATTCTCAATTCCGCAGAGCGATGTTCAATTTGATGTTGGTCAGTGTTGGGTTCAGCTAGTTGTTGAGCGCCACCAGGCTGCTCGGGAGAAGATTCATCGTGGGCTTCGTCAGCCGGTGGATCCAATTCAACTACCTCTTGGGTATCGTTTGCCTCAAATAAATCTTCTAGTGTCGAGTCGTCAATTTTTTCCACCCGAATGGGAACGTGATTGATGCTTTGATAGAGATGGGTACGGCTCGACATGTAGATGGCTACCGTTCTCAATTTTTGCTCATATTCATCGTGATTATCCAGTTGGTATTTTTTTGCCTGCAAAAACCTTAAATTTTGGCAATAAGGATGCTGTTCGAGCAACTGGTCTAGCTGATCGTAGTTTAAGTCTTGCAAATTTTGTGGATACTCAATGTACTGTAGAAATTCTTCTCGACTCATAATCTTGCTGTAATTTACCCCTGCGGGAAGCTTGTAACCGAAAAATACAAATTATCAAGCCAAATTACCAATTTGTAAAGGCATGATTGAAAATCTGGTCAACGAGATTTTCATTTAAGGTTTCAATTAACCCATCTTGGATCGAAATTAAGTTTTCATTGCTCTCGAAGTTATCAAAGAACTCGAAGGTCTTAGACCAGACGTTGTCTTCGTCGTTGTAGTTCTTAAAATCTACTTTGACCGTCATGGTCAATCGGTTGAAGGAGACCGTTTCTCCGGGTTCTGGTGCTTCGGCGGTTACAGCATATTTGGTAATGGCACCAGAGAATTCGATGTCGGGGTCAACGGTACGGAGGTTTAAGCGAGATTCAGAACGAATTTTATTTTTGAGGGCTTCCGTAAAATCAGTGGCGAGGGTAGGGACGACGTTGAGGGAATTGTTCTCGAACAACACTACGTTGAAAGTCTTGGTATTAGGGTCAATGGCAATACCACTTAAAGTATAACAAGAGGGCAGACATAGCAAGGCTAGACTGCTCAAGAGCATTGCTTTTACCAAAGAAGCGCGGTTAATTTTCATGACGATGTAATTTTGAAATCACTTTCTTTTTTGAACGATGGGACATCTGATAAAGTACCCATTTTGCTAGATTAACAAAAAAACATAGATTTGAGGACAGGTGATCCATTTTGATCCATCCAACATCATTCGCAATCAGGTCTACTGCTCTCAGACTTATATTTGGTATTGTTTGATTTTACGGTATAGGGTTCGCTCCGAAATGCCCAATTCATCTGCCGCATCTTTTCTTCTGCCTTTGTGCTTTTTGAGGGCTTTCCGGATGAGTTCTTTTTCCATTTCCTCTAAAGAGAGGTTTTCCTCTACGACTTCCATTCTGTCGTAAGCACTGTTGCCTGCGTGTTCGATGATAATTGGGCTACTGGTTGAGGGTTCAATCAAATTGTCGGATCTTACCTCCTCTGTCGAAAAGGAGTTGTGCTCTCTAAAACTTTCGGAGCTAGGATGAGAGACGGTGTAGCTTGGTGCTTGCAATTGTCGCAATTGCTGAGTGGGTACGTTGAGATCATTATCGTTGATGAGTTCGAAGACCAATGACTTTAGGTCATTCAGATCTCTTTTCATATCGAAAAGTAGATTGTAGAGGATCTCTCTTTCTTGCATCCCGTCCGCTGTTGATCCATTTCGATTGGACAGTGCTGGCAAATTGCGTTTTAAAATATTGGGCATAAAGCGAAGTAAATCTTCAGCGGCAATGAGTTTTTCCTCTGCTAGGACCGACATTTGTTCGGTCATGTGTTTGAGCTCGCGGACGTTTCCGGGCCAGGAATAATTTTCCATCATCAGCTCTGCCTTTTCCCCCAAATGAACGGGCGTTGTACGGTATTTTTCTGCAAAGTCAACAGCAAATTTACGGAAGAGGACCAAGATGTCTTCTGGCCGATCCCTCAAGGCTGGAACTCGAATGGGAATGGTACTCAAGCGATAATACAGGTCTTCCCGAAATTTTCCTTGCTGTACTCTTTCTTCCAAGTCGAGATTGGTAGCGGCGACAACTCTAACATCTGTATTTTGAGATTTGGACGATCCTACTTTAAGGAATTCTCCGGTCTCCAGAATGCGTAGCAAAAAGGCCTGGGTTTCCAGAGGCATTTCTCCAATTTCGTCCAGAAAAATGGTGCCTCCATCTACCGTTTCGAAATAGCCACGTCGTTCGCCGGAGGCTCCGGTAAAAGCACCTTTTTCGTGACCAAACAATTCTGAATTGATGGTGCCCTCGGGTAAGGCACCACAGTTGATGGCAATGAAATTACTGTGTTTGCGAGGGCTAAGCGAATGTATGATTTTAGAAAAAATTTCCTTTCCCACACCACTTTCTCCACTGATTAAAACGGATAGGTCCGTACTGGCTACTCGAGTCGCTGTCGACAAAGCATGGTCTAGAGCAGCAGATCGGCCAATGATGCCAAAGCGTTGTTTGATGGCTTGTAAGTTCTTCATGTAGATTTAGATGTGTACTTCAAAACACCGATGTTTTGAAGTCGAAAACTCATAGTAATGAAATCAGATATTGGTTTAGTCAACCTTCTTAGAACCAACAATGGAACAGGGCCTAACCATTTATACACTGACGGGGACAACAATTTCACCTTTCAGCGTTGCACTAGTCACTTCATTGACCTTGACCCAAGCATATTCTCCAACCTTTTCATTGCCCGTTTTGGGAAATACCAACATCTTATTTTGGGAATTTCTTCCTTTGTAAAAATCACTTGATTTACGAGAATCTCCTTCGATGAGTACTTTAAATGTTTTGCCAATGTCTCTCCGATTGTGCTGAAAAGAAATCTGGTTTTGTAAGCGAATGACCTCCTGCAATCTTCGTTTTTTGATTGCGAGCGGAATATCATCTTCATATTTTCTCGCGGCCAAAGTTCCTGGTCTTTCCGAATAGAAGAACATGTAAGACATACTGTAATCCGACGATTCGATGATGCTCAAGGTTTCTTGATGTTCCTCTTCGGTTTCGGTACAAAAACCAGTAATGATATCCGATGAAATGGCACAATCGGGGATGATCCGGTAAATACTCTCCACCCGCTCTTTGTACCATTCTCGATCATACGTACGATTCATGAGTTTTAGTACACGACTATTTCCGGATTGAACGGGAAGGTGAATGTATTTACAAATGTTTTCGTAACTCGCCATGGTGTACAAAACCTCATCCGTAATGTCTTTGGGATGAGAGGTAGAAAAGCGAATGCGGAGGTCGGGATGTACTCTAGCGACCAGCTCCAACAATTGAGCAAAATTTACGGCAGTATCTGTTTCTGGATTGGTCCACTTGTAGGAATCTACGTTTTGGCCAAGGAGGGTCACCTCTCTGTAGCCTCGTTCGTAGAGATCCGTCGCTTCGGCAACAATGCTAAAGGCATTTCGACTGCGTTCCCGGCCGCGGGTAAATGGAACGACACAAAAAGAGCACATGTTGTCGCATCCGCGCATGATTGAAATAAAAGCGGCCACCCCATTGCTGTCTAGTCGGAGCGGGCTGATATCCGCATAGGTTTCCTCTCTGGATAAAATGACATTAATGCCCTTATCGCCGTTATTGGCCGTAGCCACTAGTTTGGGCAAATCCCGATAGGCATCAGGGCCAATTACCATGTCTACCAGTTTCTCCTGATCCAGTAGTTTCTTTTTGAGCCTTTCGGCCATACAACCCAAAACTCCAACTAAGGTACCAGGGCGTTTGGCTTTAACTTTGTCAAAGATTCTCAGTCGTTTACGAACCGTCTCTTCTGCTTTTTCTCGAATCGAACAAGTATTGATCAGGATCAGGTCCGACTGTTCGATATCTCGGGTAGATTGGTAACCAATATCCGACAAAATGGAGGCGACAATTTCACTATCGCTGAAGTTCATCTGACAGCCATAGCTCTCGAT
>JBCCSR010000693.1:0-3923 GCA_039199865.1 Bacteroidota bacterium | reverse complement strand
CATCATTCAATCATGATTTAAATTGATAAAAATGAAAAAATATATTCTTGGATTATTTATCTGTACTTTACTGTGCTCGCTTTCGACTACCAAAAAGATTGAATTCAAATTGCTTGGCCTCACTGAAATCTACCTCGTTTAATGCCACCAAAGTATGATTGTAGGTCACGCGAGATAAGAAATCTTGAGAAGAGGCGCTAGTCACCTGAATTGCTTGCGCTGTGGAAAATAAATCAATACTTTGTTGAGCCGTAGTCGAAAGCGAGCACAGTAAAGTACAGATAAATAATCCAAGAATATATTTTTTCATTTTTATCAATTTAAATCATGATTGAATGATGATTTTTGTTTTGAGCATTTGCTCAATCCATTGAATCATTTATTTTCTAGCATCGTCAATTGCTTTTCCAATTGCTCATTTTTTGCCTGGAGCGATGCTACTTCTTTCTTGAGTTCAATCATGTGTAAAAAGAGCTCTTCAATTTTTTCTTGTTGATTGACCGTCATGCTTTTTAATTCCAAGCCATTATTTTCTACCTCTTCAGCAGAAGGCGTGTTGTGCAAGTGCCCATGCTTATCAATATGATTTTTGACTTGAGATAGAGACATTAGATTGTAATCTTCTTCGAAGACATAATCTGCCCAGCCCGTGCGAACCCGAACTTCTTCGGTAAGAATTCCTCCCGCTACAAAAAGGTGATAGGGATTGAGATCTGCATCGCCTAAACCAACTGGAGTTTGGTCGGTTCCAATGGCTACTTTGCTGTTATTTTTAATGATCATGTGTTGTTTCCAGCTGGAGGCATCTCGGCTGTAAAACTGAATAGATCCTCCGTCTCCACTGACCAAGCTAATTCTTCCCGGATCATTGCTGCCTTGTCCGTACATGCGCAAATAAGCACCATCACTGTCGTCTGTATTGGCAAAAATATCAAAAGTAGAAGCACTGCTTAAACCTTGTATCTCTCCAGTTACCCCCAACTTACCTAAAAAATAGCCAGCATAACCAGAGGGAGAAGAGGCTTCTCCGTAAATCCCAAACCCAGATGAGGTTACACCGTAAACGCCCCTACCCGTAAACGCATTACCATGGATGGCAGATTTGCTAGACGATGCCGTGTAACTGTAGATTCCACTTTTGCTAAAAGTATTGACATGCAACATATAATCGGAACTAGGAGAAGAGGTACCAATTCCCACCCGAGTAAATGTGGGGCCAGCCCAAAGTGTAGAAGAGCCGACATTCCATTGCTGGGCTTCCAAGTGGTTCAAGTAAAAGAAGGCAAGTGAGAGAAAGAAAACTTTGATCAATGATTTCATAATTATATATTTTTTGAATGTAAAATTGAATCAATCGCATAGCACTACTGCCTCAAAGCAGTAGCTTTCAGTCAAATGAAAAATGGTTGAGCAATAGACACTAAAAATCGCGTGATTCTTAATGAATATACTTATACCTGTAACCAGTAAAAAATGCAAATATTCCTAGAAGAAATAAAAAAGGATAGGATCGATTTTATTTCATAGCTTGACGGCAAGATAGGGATAAAAACGAATATTGTCAACAGCGGCTAGCTCTGATTGGTTTAGGATGAGGCGCTAGGGGCGCCCCTCTTCAGTTCAAAGCCAAGCAAATACATAGCCTAGGATGACTGTGATGCTTTGGTGTTGACCAAATAATTGTTTTTAAAGTTGGCCGGCGTTTGATTCATGATTTCTCTAAATTTTCGATTGAAATAAGAAACATTGTTATAGCCACTTTCAAAACAAATTTGAGAAATGGATTTATCGGTATTCATTAACAATTTAGTGGCGTAATTGATGCGGAATTCATTGATGATCTGGGTGTACGTTTTTTTTGTTTGTTTCTTGATGAATTTGTAAAAGGCCGCTTCAGAAATATTGAGTAGATCGGCCACCTCTTTTACACTCACTTCTTTTTTGAAGTTTTTGATCATAAAATCGTAAACGATTTTGATTCTACCCAATTGGGCCTCATTAAAATCCAAGGCATATTCTTCCGAACATATGGCTTCCACATCGTTGGCCGTGGCGAGCACTTGTAGTAACTCAAGTAAATTGAGCAAGCGCGACATGCCCTCCGTCTCCAATAATCGATTGATGATTGGATCTGCTTTTTTTTTGGTCTTGCTTTTAAATTCTAATCCGCGCAGTGATTTGGTAAATAATTTTTTGGCTACCCTAAGTTCAGGCCGATTGATAAACTCTTTGCCCAGAAAATCTTGAGTCAATTGAATGACGACTTGACTGGTATATAAATCAGTGGTAAAACCGTGTGGAAGATTGGGCCCAAAAATGACGAGATCGGATTCTTGATAATCGGAGATTTGATTGCCAACAAAGCGTCTACCATATCCTTTAACAGTATAACAAATTTCTATTTCTGGATGGTAATGCCAGGCTTGGCTCAATAGGGGGCGACTCTCGCGATTGACCACTCTGGTAGTAAATGATCGCTCTGCGGGTTCAATGATTTTTTCGTACTCGGGCTTCATTGGTAGGGCTTGGTGGGGTAGTTGATGTTTACACAATAATAATAAATAAACTCCAATATTAGGTTCATTTTTTATAGAATAGTGTTAGTAATGGATAGTTTAATATGTACAAAACGGTAAATTCCCAATGTAATTTTGTAAACGTTAATGATGTCATAATTATTTATTGAGTTTTAAATTTATACAAACATTTATTATGAAAAGAATTTTACCATTCTCGTTTGACTATCTCATCACTGCTGTTTTTTGTATTTGCTTTGCTGGTGTAGTTCAAGCCCAGGGAACCCTAAGTGGGACTGTTGTTGACGATAATGGAGAGGCACTCATTGGGGTGTCTATTGCCATCAAAGGCATCAGTTCAGGAACCGTTACCAATGTGGATGGATCTTACAAACTCAGTGTACCAAGTGGTGCGCAAACCATCCTTTATTCCTATATTGGTTTTATCAGTTATGAGATGAGTATTGAGGTAGAAGATGGCAGTACTTACACCCAAGACGTGACCATGAATCCGGACAACCTTTCTCTAGATGAGGTAGTGGTGACGGGAACTTTCAGTGGTCGTACTCAGAAGGAATCTCCAATGTCGATGACCATTTTGAATTCTGCTAAGTTACAACAATTGAGTGCCAATTCTCAGGCAGATATCTTGAGAACGATTCCGGGAATTACCGCCGAAGGTGGTGGTGGTGAAGTGGCCACAAATGTGTTCGTTCGGGGAATGCCCTCCGGAGGACAATACCAGTTTACGCCCTTGCAAGTGGATGGACTTCCCGTCTTGAGTACTTTTGGGTTAAACTCCTCTGCACACGATGTTTACTTCCGAAACGATTTGGGCATCCGCAATCTCGAATTTGTTCGAGGGGGCTCTTCTACACTATTTGGAGCAGGGAGTGTAGCGGGAATTGTCAACTATACCAGCGTTACGGGCACCGCCCAACAAGACAACAAACTTCAACTAGAATATGCCGAGGGAGGACGCGTTAAAATGGACTTTTTGACGGCTGGCCCATTGGGTGAAGACTTATTTTATGCCGTTTCGGGTTTCTATCGCTACGATGAGGGCCCACTAGAAACGGGAATGCCGACCAGAGGTTACCAGTTGCGGGGAAATGTAAAAAAGTTGTTTAATGAAGGCAAGAGTTCTTTGACGGTTTCTACCCAATTTATCAATGATAATGTACAGTTTTACCTTCCTTATCCTTTGGCCAATGATCAAGGACAAAGAGAAAGACCCATGGGAAATGATGGAGAAATTATTTACACCCTGTTGACGGGACAGGCCAAAGACTTTTCCTACGATACTCCATTCGGTCGATTTCAATCTCCCATTGGTGATGGCGTAACTACTAGAGGAGGCTACATGATGGTGGATTTGAAACATTCCTTTGGCAATGATTGGAGATT
>JBCCSR010000692.1:0-3924 GCA_039199865.1 Bacteroidota bacterium | reverse complement strand
CTCGCGCTTATGATCGGATTTTGAAGGTAGCGCGGACGGGAGCAGATTTATCGGGGAGTGCGGAGATTAAGATTGAGCATTTGGCGGAGGCGATACAGTATCGGAGTTTAGATCGTGAGGGATGGGCGGGGTGAGTCCTAGATGCTTCATCATTAGCGTTTTTTCGAAATATTAATGACGACCTTCCCTCTACTATTTTTAATTGGATGTTGCGCTTGGGAATTCGGTTTTAGTAGATGGAAGTGTACAGAAAAAGCGAATAAATTGAGCTTTCTTTTGAGTTATCAATTATGGTATTGAATTGGCTATCCGGGCTTAATGGAGCTCGGTGTCTGGCCATAGGCCTCGTGAAACACGCGGGCAAAATAAGAGGGACTTTTAAAACCAACGGCGTAGGCTACCTCGGCTACATTGCTATCCGTATGCTCCAAAAGATAACGGGCTTTGCGCAAACGATAGCTCCGAATGTAATCAGAGGGAGTGGTATTGGTTAGGGCTTTCATCTTACGAAAAAAGGGCGAGCGGGTCATCCTTATTTTGTGACGCAATTGGATCAGACCGAAATCCTCATCGGCGATGTTTTCTTCCAAAATGGCATTTACCTTCTGAATAAATGCATCTTCGATTTGGGTATCCTTTGAGTGGGTATCTGTAGTAGGTGCGGAAGTATTGGGAAAAGATTGGAGGTAGTGATTGATAAAATAATCTTGCATTCGACGACGACCTTCTAGCAGTTTTTGTAGTCGAATTGACAATTCATCCGGATGAAAAGGCTTGGTCAAATAAGCATCTGCTCCTCGTTCCAGGCCAGCTAATTTGGAAGATAAATCAGCTTTGGCGGTCAATAAGATGACCGGGATATGGCTGGTTCGTTCATCTGTCTTCAGCGTATTGCAAACTTCAAAACCGTCTTTTCCGGGCATCATCACATCGCTGATGATCAGATCGGGAATCGTTTCAATTGCGATTTCAATACCGATGGTTCCATTATATGCGATCTCTAACTGATAGAATTTCTCCAAACAAGTTTTAAGGTAAATCACAACATCCGGATTGTCCTCGATGATCAATATGCTGGGTTGCGCTTGGATAGGATTGGCCATTGAAGGCTGCGTTTGGGGAACCACGGGTAGTATTGTTTCTACTGGAATGTCTGCCATCGTTGGAGCATCGTTTCGAATGGGAATACGAATGCGAAAGGTGCTACCCGATTTTTGCTTGGGTTGATCTCTACTTGAAATGCTTTGGACTGTTAGTTGTCCTTCCATCAGTTTTACCAGTTCATTGCTATGGGTCAATCCAATTCCTGTTCCTTCATAAGCCCTAACCGAAGAATCATCCACCTGGTAAAAGCGTTCAAAAATGTGTGGTAAGGCGGCTTGGGGTATCCCAATTCCATTGTCTTTGACATCAATTTGTAAATCGGTCCCCTCTTTAATGATCCGGACTTTCACCTCTCCACCAGATGGTGTAAATTTAATGGCATTGGAGATTAAGTTGGTCATGACTTGTTTGATTTGCTCTGTATCAAAATCCATTAGGACCGACTCTTCTGCCGAGAAAAAACGAAGGGCCAAGTTTTTGCCATTGGCATAAGAATGAAAAGATTCTGTGATGTATTGCAAATAGGGGATAATATCCCCTTGTTGTAATTGTAATTGGAAAGACTGGTTTTCCAACTTCGACATGTCAAGCAATTGATTGATTAAGCGAAGTAAATTTTTCCCATTTCGTTCGATGAGATGCGTCCCTTCTTCAAGAAAATTTCTGGGCTCTGATCTCACTTTTTCGGCCATACCTAAGATCACAGTTAACGGCGTTCGAAACTCATGGGTTAGATTCGTATATAGTTTACTTTTGAAACTGTCCAGTTCTTTTAGGCGTTCTGCCTCTTCTTCTTGTCGCTTCAATTCATTTTGTAATTGCAAGCGTCTTTTGAAAAAAGCAAACAACAAATAAATCAATCCGGCCAATAAAATACTGTAAAGTAAATAGGCCTCTGTTGTTCGCCACCATGGAGGCTGAATTACCAATTTGACATTCAATTGATTGGCATAGGCGATGCCACTTTCCGTTTGTGCCTTTACCTGAAAATCGTATTGGCCACTAGGCAAGGTGGTGAAACGCGTGAAATTAAAAGGGGAAGGTATGGACCACCTGTCGTCCAGTCCTTTCAATCGATAGCTATATTGTATACTATTGGATTGAGTATAATCGGTGGCTGCATACTCCATTTTCAAAAGTGTTTCGTGAGCTTCAAAATGAAATTCAGGAATATTATTGATGGTCGTATACGAGTAAATTTGCCCCTGTTCATCATCCATGTATTCTATAAAAGAGGCGACCAATTGAGGATTACGATATCGCTCTTTTACGGATTTTCCCAAGGCTTTAAAATCAATGGTACAAGCGCCAGACCCATTATTTTGTTCCATAGCATAAATGCCAGAACCCTTTGACAATGGCCATCCAATTTTCAAATCAAGAGGTATTCCTTCTTTTTCTCCATACCCTTCAACGGTTTCTGTTGCCAGGTGAAAGCGAAGCAAACCCCGCTCAACATTTAGCCAAAGCACCGAATCGCCTTCCACCAAAAAGGGGCCTAAATCTTCAAATAATCCATCCTCTTTTTTGTATGCTTTTAGTAAGGTCAAATCAGCATCCAACTGTAAAAGTGTGCCTTCTGTTCCTATCCAGATATTTCCGTTACTCATTTCGTGGATCGTCAGGATCTTCTCTTCTAAGCTGTCGTGCTGCCTCATCGTTTGGCTTGCGATATCGTAGCTCCACAAGTTGCCTTCTTTCCCTCCCATCCAAAGTTGATGGCCTTTTGGGGCATAATAAAAGACCTCCAGGTCGATGGCCCCTTTTTCAGAAGCGGGATAATCGGTCATCACTTTCCAGCCTTGCTCTATTCCTTTTGTAATATCCAAGAGTTGTATATTGTCATCATTTGCCCGCCAAATATTTTGCTGAGCATCCATTACCATCCGGTCGTCGAAGGTTGGCAAGACTACACGGTAAAGCGAAGGACCAACCATAGAAACTGCTTTCCCTCCTCTCGTAGCGTATTCACTGCCCTCTCCATCGGTGAAGAGTCCTACCATACTATCGTCAAGTGTCGAAACATCTATGGCTCCCTTAACTGATTGCAAAGTTTTGGTCGCATAATCAATATACATTCCACTACTCAACCAAAAACCATCAGCAGTGGCGAGCAAGTGGTCCTGTAGTTTGATATTTTCTACGAACAAAACGAATTGATTGGTCTTGGTATCTAGTTCGTAAATGTCATTTGCAATCATGGCATAAATACGACCATTGGGCGCTTCTGTTACCGCCTTGATCTCTCCTCGTCCGGGGGTTGGATAAAAGGTGTGATTGGGGATTGGAGCGGAAAGTTTAGTGAGTTGTCCATATCCAGTTTTCCAAATCACCTCTGATTGATCTCGAAAAAGAAAACCACTTCGCTGATAATCATCCACTTTTTCTGATGGGTATGGATCAAGCCGCTCTGGAGTGTTTGGGTCAAAATGCACCAAACCATTGGGGTATCGATTCCACCAGATGCTCCCCTCTGGGGTCATCAGAAAAAAGTTGCCCCTCAATCTGGTAGACTCGCTGCCAAGCAAACCGTTGAAACAGTGCTCAACGATTATTTTGTCGCTAGACTTAGACTTGATCAATGGCAATGAACCACTACAGGTGTTGGAATGACTGGTATTGGTGCGAAGCTGGTACAATCGCTTATTCACAGAAAAGATAAGCTGCTGATTCGCATCAAATTGGGTATAAACGTCACAGTCCCCGGAAAGGCTATCAATGGTACCAATGGCGATATCGTCGGTCAATTGTCCTTCTTTGTCCCATATTTTTAAGGTCTTTTTGTAAAACAAATACTTATTGCCTTCGGTGTCAAAGGTG
>JBCCSR010000691.1:0-3926 GCA_039199865.1 Bacteroidota bacterium | reverse complement strand
TGTAAAAATTAGATTAAGGAAATAAAGAATCAAAAAACACTTCTACTATTACAATCGGCGTACCAAGTCCATAAAATACTGACTATCAAATATTTAAAACTTATTGACTAAAATTTTTTTTCCTATTATTTAGATAATTCTATTATTTGAGAAAAAAGGCTTTTTTTTAAGGGGTCTATTTTTCAAGAAAAACTGCAAAAGCAACGGAGATGATGTCCAAAGAGAACAATAATCAATCAGTCAGTGAGTGGTTTGTCAATCATTTGCCTTTCAATGTGATTTGGATCAATCAAAATGCTGAAATCGTATTTGCCAATCAGTCTTTTTATAAAACCTTCAATTACAATGAGATACAAATAAAAGCGGTCACAATGTATGATATCAATCCCAGTTTGACGCCCGAAACATGGGAGCAACACTGGGAAATTGTTAAAGCCAAAAAAGTAGATCATTTCAAGACAACGCACCGAAAAAAAAATGGTAAGGCTCACTCGGTAGAAGTTATTGCTCACTTTTTCTCAAATAATGGAAAAGAATTGATCTGCTCGGTGATTCGAGATATTTCAGACTCCGTCTATTACAAGAGGATTCTGGAAAAAACGGAAAATGCAGTATCCGTAGGTGGATGGAAATGGAACCTGATAGACGATACGGTCCTAGCCTCGAAAGTAGCACTCTGTATTTTTGATCTGGAAGAGCCCAGAGACCTATTGCCCGCCAATATTCTCCAACGTTTTCTTCATCCTGAAAAGATAAAAACCGCTTTCCGCTCACTCATCCGAGATGAAATCTCTTATGACCTCACGCTACGGGTCATGGATAAAAACAAAGCCATGAAATGGATCAGATGCATTGCCTCGCCAGAGTGTAAGAATGGAAAAATTGAAAAGGTCTACGGTACCTATCAAGATGTGACCGAACAAAAAAATAGAGAATACTTATTGGAGTTGAGTCGTCGAATCATCGACAATGCCCAGGACATTATTTTTATTTGGGAACAATCGGGGCAATTGTTTCGCTTCAATGAATCGGCCATTCGAGAGTTGGGGTTTTCCAAAGAAGAATTGAATACCACTACTATTTATGATCTTGATGCTTCGATTACGCCTGAATGGTGGGCCAATCATTTTGAAGAAATCATCAATCAAAAAAGCATGACCTTCGAATGGGTGGCTACCCGAAAAAACAATACCAAATTTCCAGTCGAAATCACTGCCAATTTGGTCCAGTACGGAGGTAGAAATCTGAATTGTGCCATTTTGAGAAATATTACGGGTCGAAAAGAAAGAGAAGTCAAACTGAGAGAAGCCCTAGAAGAAATCAAACAACTCAAAACCCAACTCGAGATAGAAAATGAGTATTTACAAGAAGAAATCAAATTGGATCACAATTTTGAAGAAATCATTTCTAAAAGTAAATCCTATAAATCCATTCTCCAAAAAATTGAAAAAGTAGCACCGACAGAATCCACGATTTTGATTACTGGAGAATCCGGGACGGGCAAGGAATTACTAGCCAGAGCTGCTCATCAATTGAGTTCCAGGAATGACAAGCCTTTAATTAAAGTCAATTGTGCGGCCTTGCCCAAGGCACTCATCGAAAGTGAACTTTTCGGTCACAAAAAAGGAGCATTCACCGGAGCCATTTCCAACAAAGTGGGGAAGTTCGAATTGGCCAACAATGGAACGATCTTTTTGGATGAAATTGGCGAGTTGCCTATCGAACTGCAACCCAAACTACTGAGGGTTTTACAAGAAGGAGAATTGGATCGATTGGGGGATACCGAAACGACTAAAGTCAATATCCGAGTGATTGCCGCCACCAACAGGGATCTGGAAAAAATGGTAGAGGCAAAGGAATTTCGGGAAGACCTTTTCTATCGACTCAATGTTTTCCCGATCTACAATATTCCACTCAGACAGCGAAAGGAGGATATTCCAATGCTCGCCCAATTCTTTTTGGGAAAGTACAATGTGAAGTCAGGCAAGTCTTTCAAAAGAGTTTCTAAAAAAGTGATTGAAGGATTCAAGAAATATGATTTTCCTGGTAATATCCGCGAGTTAGAAAATATCATCGAAAGAGGCGTAATCATCGAATCGGGTACTACCCTTTTTCCTGGAGATTGGATGCCCAACAACAAGTCAATAAAGAAGACCAAAGAGCAATTTATGACTTTCGAAGCCTTACAAAAAGCCCACATTTTAGAAGTACTCTTTCACACCAAATGGCGCGTTAGCGGAGAAAAAGGTGCCGCCAAAATTTTGGGCCTAAAAGACAAAACGCTCTTTGCAAAAATGAACAAATTGGGCATTAAAAAAGAAGATTACCTCAAAAAGTAATGGCAGAAAAAAGCAGAAGAATCCATCTTTCGACGGATTCTTCCCTTAGACATAGAGCTATAAAAAGATTCTTTAAACAGGTACCGCTACGGCCTCGTCTTTGATGATGGTGCCATAGTCAAACTTAATGATGCGTTCTGCACAATCGTAGTAAGCATCATCGTGCGTCACGGCAATTACGGTTTTGCCCTGTTTTTTCAATTCTTTGAGAATCACCCGATAGAAATGACGACGGAAGACAGGATCTTGCTCTGCCGCCCATTCGTCGAAGACGAGTACATCTTTATCTTGTAAGAGTGCATAAATCAAAGCCATTCGCTTTTGCTGGCCTTTCGACAAACTATGGGAAACTCTATTTTTTTCTTCATCAAAATGAACCGCACTGGTCAGCTCCATCATCTCCAACAGGTCCATAAAGCGTTGATTGCTTTTGGTCAAATCCAAACCAGAGTAGTTTTCATTGGGGAGATAATTATCAGTAAAAATGGCGGAAATCTGGTTGCGATAGTAAGGGCGATTTTTTTCCGTCACCTCGTTTCCATTTAAAAGAATTTGCCCGCTAGCCGGTAAAAACAAGCCAGTCAACAAATTGATAAAGGTACTTTTCCCACTTCCATTTCCTCCGGTAACGAAAATGCATTCTCCCTTTTTAAGCGTCAGATTGACGGGAAAAAGTTTGAAACTTTTATCCGAATTGACCGACTCGTACTCAAAGGTGATGTCCTTAAATTCGATTTGTTGAAAGCTGGGATTGATGTCCGTCAAATCACCGTGTCCCATTTCAAACAAGGTAGGAGCCTGGATGATTTCATTGAATTCATTGATCCGGTTTAAGGCGACTTTCATGTGAATATAGACCTCCATCAGTTTCACTAGAGATGCAATAGGTCCCATAATGAACATCAGGGTAATCAGAAAAGCAGAGACCCTGGCAGCAGGCATACCGTAGGTGGCAGGCAGAATAAACAAGATCGACCCAATCATGATGTGAAAACCGTAGCCCCCCATCAACTCATTCCCCAATTGACGAATCAAAGCCCGTACGGTTAAATCTCTCACATTATTGCGATTGGGAACCAGGAAGTCTTTATAAATATTATCACTTTGCTCAATGCTCATCTTAATTTCTTTGAACCCCCCGACAAAGTCATTGATATTATCCTGGTAAACATCTCCCAAATCTCTAGCGGCATTCAGATCGTAAGAGATTTGTTTGTTGCGATAAGCATAGACGCCAACTAAAAGGAGCAACATGGAAAAAATCATCGACGCTGCAATGGGATCAATCAAAAACAGGTAAGCTGCACCAATAATGACCATCACTCCACTGTTGAAGAACTCAAGAAAAGTACTGGGAAATTGTTGTAGCGTATGGACATCCTGAATGACGGCTCTCACCCGATCTTCTCCATACTTCAGATAATCTTGAAAGTTGGTAAACCGCAATTTATCAAAAATTTCTAGGGCCAGATCATTCCCCAAATTGTAAGCCATCCGAATCATGTAGGCTTGAAACAGGGCAGAGACAATAAAGGAGACAATGAGAAGCACCACAAAGACCACCCAATCGTGATCATTGAATATGGG
>JBCCSR010000690.1:0-3930 GCA_039199865.1 Bacteroidota bacterium | reverse complement strand
GTTCTGCATCTTCTTGGGTGACTTTAACGATCAAATCATTGGCTTTGAGTTCTCCTTGCTTCCAAGCAGGTCCTCCAGGGATAATGCGTACTACTTTGGTATAATTTCCATCCTCTTGAAGCTGTGCACCGATTCCTTCCAGGGTGCCAGACATTCGGATATCAAAGGATTCTTTGTCTTTGGGTTCAAAATAAACAGTATGAGGATCAAAAACGCTAGTGATGGCATTGAGATAATCGCTAAGACGATCATTGCGATCGAGTTTGTACAATCTTTGATAAAGGTCATCAAAAGTTTTGAGTACATCTTTTCTCGCGTCCGCTTCGAGTTCGGCCTCGCTCATTGCTGCCAACTTTTCATCGCCTTCTGCTTTGGCCTTTACTTTTCCTGCGAGTTTAGTCATGGTCTCATACTTCAAAGCCTTTCGCCAGTATTCTTTGAGCTGATTGTCATCCTTGGCAAATACTTTTTTATCTCCGTCCAATTCAAACTGCTCTTGCTTGGAAAAGTCAAAAGGCTGATCCAGAATATCGCGATAATACTGTTGGGTTTTTTTGATTCCAGCATCTAAGAGTATCACGGATTCATTGAAGAACTGATAGGTTCCTCCATTGGCTTCATCATCAATTTGATTTTTATAAGACTGGAGCATATTCAAATCTTCTTGCGTTAGCCAACGTCTTCCTCCATCAATACGGTCGAGGTACAAATCGTATACCTTTTCAGAAAAGCTATTGTCGATGGATTGGGGTTGATAATGAAGCTGGTTGAGTCCACTCAACATTCTTTGAATCAGAATCGCTTCCTTTTCGGTATTAACCTTCGGTGGATAGTAGGCAGCGCCCAATAGGAAAGCCGCAATCAATGTTGAGAAGAAGATAGAACCTTTAAATTTCATAATGGTATTCTTGATTTTTGAACCTAGAGAAGGGTTCTGCATGATCAATTTTTTTGTAAATAGGTAGAAGACCTATGCTTTGATAATCACATAACGCTTTATATTAGTGATATCTTATACAAAGTATATCTCAATAAATATACCTTATTTTTCAAAAAATGTTTGGCTTTGGAGAGGGCATTGTCTTTTTTTAACGAAATCATAACAAAATAAACCAAATATTTATCAAGATATCTCCGCTTTTTTAGCGAAAGCAAAACCACTAAAAGAGCAGCGAATTGCAAGCATTTTCAAGCCCCCTCAGGTCTATTAACAAAAAAGCCCCGACAATTGATGCATTGTCGGGGCTTTTTTTAGAATAAAACTAGTTGTTGCCTATAAATAAGGTGCAATGACCAAAGCAACAACAGACATCAATTTCAAAAGGATATTCAAAGAAGGACCAGAAGTATCTTTGAATGGATCACCAACCGTGTCTCCAACGACAGTAGCTTTGTGAGGATCCGAACCTTTGTAATACATCTTACCATTGATTTCTACTCCTTCCTCAAACATCTTCTTGGCATTATCCCAAGCACCACCAGCGTTAGACTGGAAGATCGCCATCAATACCCCACAAACGGTTACGCCAGCCAACAAACCACCCAACATCTCAGCATTGCCCAAGAAACCAACAGCCACCGGAGTGATCACTGCCAATAAACCGGGTAGGACCATCTCACGAATAGAGGCTTGCGTAGAAATCTCTACACATTTGCCATATTCTGCTTTTCCATCAGCGGCTTCAAAAGTCTTTTGATCCGCAGCACTCCAATCGGCAAACTCCTTTCCTTCATTCTTTTTCATCACGTCCAACGCCTTTCTCAATTCAGGAATATCCTTGAACTGACGACGTACTTCTTTGATCATATCCATCGCTGCACGCCCTACCGCATTCATGGATAATGAAGAGAACAAGAAAGGCAGCATACCTCCTACCAAAAGACCAGACATTACTACTGGATCGGCAATATTGATCGAAGTAATTCCGGCGGTAGTCATGAAGGCCGCAAAAAGAGCCAAAGCTGTCAAGGCCGCAGAACCGATGGCAAATCCTTTACCAATCGCAGCAGTCGTGTTTCCTACTGCATCCAATTTATCGGTTTTCTGACGTACCTCCTTCGGCAATTCTGCCATCTCAGCGATACCACCCGCATTATCCGAAACGGGACCATAAGCATCTACAGCCAATTGAATTCCCGTATTGGATAACATCCCTACGGCCGCAATAGCAATTCCGTACAAGCCCGCAAAGTGATGTGCCCCAATAATGGCAGCTGCCAAAATAATGATAGGAATAGCAGTTGATTGCATACCTACCCCCAAACCGGCAATAATGTTGGTAGCAGAGCCCGTCAAAGACTGATCGACAATGCTCTGCACTGGTCGAGTACCTGTACCTGTATAAAATTCAGTAATGATTCCAATCAATAAACCGGCAGCCAAACCAAAAATAACGGCCCAGAAAACACCAATTGAGCTATACGTTACTTCTCCAACTATCCAAGAATCAGGAAGCATCCATTTCACAATGGCAAAAGTGGCCGCTAACATCAAGAAAGCAGACAAAAATTCTCCTCTGTTCAAAGCTTTTTGTGGATCGCCTCCTTCCGCTACTTTTACAAAGAAAGTTCCGATGATGGAAGTAATGATCCCGACTCCTGCCAAAACCAATGGCAACAATACTGCGGATAGGCCATTAAAATTATCAGACCAACCATTTAGTCCCATAAAAGCCGCTCCCAGTACCATCGTACCGATAATGGAACCAACATACGATTCGAAAAGGTCCGCCCCCATTCCAGCAACATCTCCTACATTATCTCCCACGTTATCGGCAATCGTAGCGGGATTTAGGGGGTGATCTTCGGGAATACCCGCTTCCACTTTTCCAACCAAATCCGCTCCAACGTCAGCTGCTTTGGTGTAAATTCCACCTCCAACCCTTGCAAACAAGGCAATTGAAGAAGCACCAAAAGAGAAACCAGTCAAAACGGTAATCACCCGATTGACATTACTCATGGTGTCTACACCAAACATACTACTGTATACTACAAATAAAGTTCCTAGTCCAAGTACGCCCAATCCGACGACTCCCATTCCCATGACCGCACCACCAGCAAAAGCCACCTCAAGTGCTTTACCCAAGCTGGTCCGAGCAGCATTGGTCGTTCTTACATTCGCTTTGGTAGCGACTTTCATTCCGATAAAACCCGCTAGTCCCGAACAAATGGCTCCCAAGATAAAAGAAACCGCAACTAGTGGAGAAGAAGTTTCTGTATTGCCGCTGATCCCTAAAAGGACCGCAACAGCCACTACAAAAATCGCCAGTACTCGATACTCTGCTTTCAAGAAAGCCATCGCACCATCGGCAATGTTGTCGGCAATATTTCCCATTCGCTCCGTACCAACTTCCTGGCTGGAAACCCAGGAAGATTTCCAGAAAGTATATAGCAAGGCCAGGATACCAAAGGCCGGAATTGCATAAGTTATTGTACTACTCATAAGAATCTTGTTATTTAATTGGTTTGTTTCATTTAATATTCTTAAAAACAATCATTTATTTATTACGGCTGGCAAAAGTACAGTTATTTTAGTTTCTGTGCAAATTACCGTCAACTGACTTTTCTACAGTTTACTGATATAATTTTACCACACTAATTGACTCATTCTTAGTCGTCTATCCAAACTACTTTGGAGGCAACCCCGGATCTTTTACCAGGGATTTCTGGCAAATCGTGATAGCCCATATAAAAAAAGCCCAAACAAGACTCTCCCTCTGCCAATTGTAGAAACGCATTGGTGTGCTTAATGGTCTTAGGCGAACTCCAATACGCACCAATTCCATAGGCCGTACAAGTCAACCACATGTTTTGGACAGCACAAGCCACCGCCGCCAATTCTTCCCACTCGGGCACTCGTTCTTCGGGGTCTCTTTGCATACAGATGGCAATCACACAAGCAGATTTTCGGGGTTTCTTACGGGTCTTCTC
>JBCCSR010000689.1:0-3938 GCA_039199865.1 Bacteroidota bacterium | reverse complement strand
GGATTTCCCCATTCTGCAAATTCCCCCGTGGTGAGCGGAATGCTTTCGTCCAACATAGTGGTCAAAACGTCGACGAAGGGAACTGCGGCAATGACTCCTTTCCACAAATCTGGCCTCATATTGATGATTACCCCCATCAGCAGTCCTCCGGCACTGCCTCCCATGGCAAACAATTGTTCGGGGTGACAATATTGATGTTCAAGTAGATATTCTGCGCAATTGATAAAATCGTTGAACGTATTTTTCTTATGCAGTAATTTACCGTTTTCATACCAATGTCTGCCCATTTCTTCCCCGCCTCGAATGTGGGCGATGGCGTAGCAAAATCCCCGATCGAGCAAACTCAAGCGAAGCGAGCTAAAAAAGGGTTCCATGCTGTAGCCATAGGAGCCATAAGCGTATAGCAAAAGAGGACTTTGCCCATTTTTCTTAAATCCTTTGCGATAAACCAAAGATATTGGAATTTTTTCTCCATCCTTGGCTTCCGCAAACAAACGCTCCGTTTGGTAATTGGCAGGATCAAAATCACCGACAATTTCATCTTGCTTGAGCAAAGTAAGCGTTTTGGTGGCCATATCATAGTCGTAAATAGTACGTGGAGTAGACATGGATTGATAGCCAATGCGTACGAGATTAGTTTCAAACTCGAGGTTGACAGAGCTATAGGCCATGTAGGCATCCTCTCCAAATTCGATGTAGTGCTCTTCCCCTTCTTCAGATCGGATCCTGAGTTGAGTGAGGCCTTCTTTTCTTTCTGCAAGCATCATGTGATTGTCAAAGAGGTCCAAGCCTTCGATCAACACATCTTCTCGGTGAGCAATCACTTCGGTCCAATTGTCCATTGAGGTCGCCATTTCTGGACATTTCATCAAACGAAAGTTTTGAGCTTCCCAATTGGTGACCACGTAAAATTGATCCTTGTAATGCGCAATACTATATTCCAGTTTATTGGCCAAATCTCGTTTTTGAAAAATGCGAAAATCCTCATTAGGCGTATCGGCATTTAAAATTCGATATTCAGTAGCAAAGGAATGAAAACAACAAATGATGAGATACTGGTTGGACTTAGACTTGAGGATATAGGTGTTAAAGGTATCATCCTCTTCGTGATAAACCTCGATATCTTCACTAGCATCAGTCCCCAGGACATGTTTGAAAATTTTGAAATGCCTTAAGGATTGGTCTTTGACGGTGTAGAAAATCGTTTTATTGTCATTGGCCCAAACTGCTGAAGCAGAGGTATTGGGTATTTTGTCGGTCAACCATTCTCCCGTTACTAAATTCTTGAACCGAATGGTGTAAATCCGACGGCTCACCGTATCTTCTCCGAAAGCTAGGATCGTATTGTCGGGGCTTACCGCCAAATCTTTTGCCTCATAATAACTGTGGCCTTTCGCCAGCTCATTGACATCAATTAAGGGTTCATCTGTCGCCTCCAGGTGCCCTTTTCTACGGGAGTAGATGGGGTATTCTAAACCCTCTTTGAACTGAGTCAAATAATAGTATCCATTTTCCCGATAAGGGACAGAGGAATCGTCTTGTTTGATCCGTCCAACAATTTCATGAAATAATTTATCCTGAAAAGCGGTGGTATGGGCCATTTGGGCTTTTGTATAGGCGTTTTCAGCCTTGAGATAATCAATGACCTCTTCATTTTCTCTTTGGTTCAGCCAGTAGTAATTGTCGACGCGAATATCATTGTGAATGGACAATTCTTTGGGCTTTTTGGTCGCTACCGGAGCTGGTGTATCTTTTGACATATTGAATCAGTAATTAGGGATAAAGGAATGTTGCTTTACATTTCTTTTGTATGAAAAAATCGACCCAATTTAGCACATCTGAAGGAAAGGCGCTAGACACTGATAGGCCTTTTTCGATTATTTGTAGAAATTCTTGCTCTTTTGTTAGTTAGTATTTCAGAAACTGCTATAATTGAGGTTAGAATGCAATTGAATACTTCATACCGACAAATACTCTCGATTTCAACGCCAATTATGTTGGGAAGCGCAGTGCAAAACATCATTGCCTTAAGTGATAGCGTTTTTTTGTACCATCTGAGTGAGATCGATTTTGCGGCCATTGGTTTTGTTGGAGTATTTTATCTGATTGTAGCGGCCATTGGTTTTGGTTTTTCAAAGGGCGGGCAGATCATGATTGCTCGTAGAATGGGGGAGGAGGCTCCTCAGGAAGTGGGCCGTACTTTTTATGCCATGCTCTATTTTGAGTTGGCTTTGGCGCTCATGATGTTCTTATTCATGCAGTTTGGCTGTTGGTATTTTTTCTCCCTTTTTGTCAATTCAGACGTCATTTTTTACAAGAGCCTTGAGTACATCAATTATCGTTCTTATGGCGTCTTTTTTAGTTATGCTGGGGTGGCCATTATCGCTTTGTACACTGGTGTTGCCCGGACGGCCTTTATCGTGGTAGATACCCTTATCTTAGCGGTGGTCAACATTATTTTAAATTACGGTTTGATCTTTGGGCATTTGGGTTTGCCCGCGATGGGCATTGCCGGAGCGGGTTTGGCCAGTACTGTGGCCGAGGTCATTGCCTTTATTTGTTTTTTACTCTACATTTTTGCGGATAAAACGGCGAGGTATTATCACCTTTTTGCTCTACCTAAAATCGATTTTCCACTCATCAAAAAACAGCTGAAGATCGCGACGCCAATTGTCGCACAAGCAGTGGTTGGCCTGGGCAGTTGGTTTGTATTCTTTGGAATTGTAGAAAATCTCGGTGAGCGCGAATTGGCCATCACCAATTTGGTGCGGATGGTTTATCTCATTTTATCCATTCCCTGTTGGGGTTTTGCTTCGGGAATCAATACTTTGGTGAGTAACTTTATTGGGCAGAAGAAGAGAAATGCCGTTTTACCCATCATTTGGAAAACAGGTAAGTTGTGTTGGATCGTGACCATGATTCTCACGCTTCCCGTGGTCCTTTTTCCGGAACAAATACTGTATCCTTTGCTCGGCTCTGAAGATATGTCTTTGATTCAAGATGCGCAACCCATCTTTTATGTCTTGTTCGGTATTCTTTGCTTCTTCTCTTTGGGTGGAGTGTATTTCAATGGCATTGCGGGCACCGGTGCCACTTATTTTGGGCTAAAAATCCAAACGATCTGCGCCATTGGCTATCTGATTTACATTTATGTTGAGGTGGAGTATACGAGTGGAGGTTTGGTTTGGGCTTGGGCTGCAGAGATCTTTTATTGGGCTGTCCTTTTGGGATTGTGTGTTTGGTACCTACGTGGAGAGGAGTGGCATCACTTGAAAATTTAATTGGAGCAGTCCACTGGGATATTTTCCTCCCAGCGGACTGCTCTTTCCATATCTTTTAGCTAATCTTAGGCTTCAGAGTTAGGCGTTTCTGTTGCTTCTTTGCCACCGAACAATCGACGAATACCAGCAAAGAGTGCGATGACTCCAATGAGGATAAACTTCCAAAATTTAGCGAGTAAGATGCCGACTTTCGCCAAAATTCCCGCTTTGGCCAGCACTTTTCCAGCAATCAATCCCCCAATTCCTACTGCCGCTACTTTATCAATATCCGGATTAAAATCACTGTAGCGATTGCCCTCGTTAAAGGTGATACTTGGCAGAATATAATTGATATCTGATTTGACTTGATCCAAAACCGTCATTTCACCGATCACATTCATTTGTAGATAGCCTTTCCGGCCTAAAGCTCTGATATTGTAGTTGAGGGTATGGTCTTCAGAGTTAGAAAAAACCAAATCGAGGGCCCAATGCAGTTTTTTGTTCTCCGCATCGTAGAAAGGAGCCGAGGCCCATCCACTCAAAGCAATCGGTTCGTATCCCATCTGTACTCTTTGCTCACTTTCCATTTTAGTATCGTCGATCATGGTGGTCAACAATTCGTCGTAATCCAAGTCTTTGGCATCTGAATCGTCGATGTAGCCATCTTCGGAATAGGTG
>JBCCSR010000688.1:0-3945 GCA_039199865.1 Bacteroidota bacterium | reverse complement strand
GTGGTAAGCTGGCTTGCAACTGCATCAAAAAATCATGTAACTTGTTCTTTTTATTCTTTAACCTCTAAACCTCAAGCTATGAGAAAAATGATTGTCACCTGTTGGATGTGCTGTATTTGTGTTGGTCTTCAAGCCCAATCTTCCCCTAGGAATATCGTCAAGCTCTTTTTTCACAATTACGAAAAAGATCCCGAGGTAGCGGTCGACTTTTTGTATTCTACCAATAAATGGATCGATTTGGAAAGTAATGTCGTCAAGGAAATTAAAAGCAATTTGAAAGCCAATCTTCCACGGATGGGGGCTTATTTGGATCGTCGCTTATTGGGACAGAGTTCGCTCGGAAGGGATTTACAGGTTAGAATCTATTTGGTTCGTTATGAGCGTAAGCCGCTGCGTTTTACTTTTCATTTTTACAAATCGAAAGACAAGTGGATCATTTATCGCTTCAATTTTGATGATTTTCTTTTTGAGGACATGGAAGAGAATATGAAGTTCAATTACCTGAATAGTTTGAATTGATTGCTCGCCTATGTCATCGTCTATTTCGGAAAAACTTGACAAAATTGCTCACTTGTTATCTTGCTTTTCTGAAAGGTACTCGTCCAAATTGGGAAGGTGTTTCTTAGGCCGACGCTTTTCGTGCTCGTAGATGACTTCTCCCAATTTGGCCAAAAAGGGCAAGCCTATCTCATCGTATTGATAGTTGTTGTCATTGTAAATTTGGTTGTCGTTGACATGAATGACCGCGGAGAGTAGAAACTCCACCTGATGTTCTACATCGATGATGTACGCAATGTCTGACAAAAATCCATAAGCATAGCCTACCTTGTTGAAGATATGGATCGACTCTGGGATGGTTTCGGTGGTTCCTCCGTAAAGAAAAAATTTGACGTAAGCATCGGGTTTGTCGTAGGCGGGGTATTGACTAGTTCGGGGGCGAGCCGACATGCTGCGGTACAAAAATTGGTAATCCTTGGCGGTCAAATCAAAGCGCTGATAAGGAGCAATGGCTTCTGGAAAAATCACGGTCTTCAGCATTTCATGTAAGTTTTCCAGCGAACAATAATTTTTATGGCTAAAGTCGAAGGGATACATTTTCTTTTCTCCTGCTCGATTGTAATGCCCTTTTCCCTTGAATACATTTTTTAACCCGGGGCGGGGTTGAATCTGACCATAACTTTCTCCCTGAAAATACACCAATTCATCGCCATTAAAAAAGCGAATCGGATTGGTATACCGGTTGCCTTCCAAATCAAAACGAGCACCCTCTCCACCGAGTCTGTGGATGATATGTAAGTCATGGTATCCTTTTTTCCAAAGACTTTTATTGAAATAATCGACGTTTAGAAATTCAAACAAACGATTGAACGCATCATTATCGCTGACCAAAAATATTTTTTTGATGTAGTGTTCGATGGAAGGCGATAAATTGGCAGCGGTAGAATCTACGTGTGCGATGCTTTGAGGAGGTTGACCTTGGTCTGTCATCATCTTGCTGGACTTGTCTAAACCAAGAATATTCAACTGATTGAGTTTTTCTAAAGCCAGAAATGCTGCGGGCATTTTAACCGTACTCGCTGGATAAAAATATTTTTTGGGATTGACCTGATAGCGATAAGTTTTGAATGAAGGATAATTGTGCTCGTCGCGATTGATCTGGGTATAGATAATTTGGACTTCATACTTTTCCGGATGGTCTAGTATTTCGGAAAAGGCATCGCGATTTTTTTCGAGTAAATCGTGTAAAGAAGTAGGCTGGGCACTAATGTTCAAGGGATTGATCAGGCAGATGAAGAAAAAAAGGTAGACGGATTTCATAGGCAAAACAGAAAGCAAAGATTTGATATTCAACAGGAAATTAATCAAAATATCTTTTTTGAAAGAATTCTTTGGTTGTGGATGAAGGGTTTTCTCATGGAAAGAACATGACCTAAAAAAATATTTCATTGATTTTACTAGATTGATGACGCTTTGCCTACCATTTCCTGAAAAGGTGAACCAGCTCTGAATGGAGAAACGGTGTTGTATACAGTGTTTGCCGAGGAGGATGATTTGAGGTAGATTCAAATAAAACCTTCCCCATCATTGAACCGCCGATTCCAAAAGACGAAGGCGCTGCGTTTGGGTATCCAAACTTGCTTTGGCACCGACGGGCAAAACAAACTGATGATCAATGTGCCCGAAAGACATGCCGTAAATCACTGGAATGCCCAAGTGCGATAAACGATCTTTAAAGGTATCCATGAGGGACAAGGACTGATCTCCCTCTTTGGCCTCACAGCCCGAAAAAATACCCAAGACGATTGCTGCTGCTTTTTTTAAAGAATGGGTTTGCAGCAACTGGGTTAGCATACGATCGATGCGATAGGGTTTTTCACCAATATCTTCCAAAAAGAGCAGCTTATTTTTGACCATCCAATCGTACTTGGTGCCAGACATGGCAGCAATTAGGGAAAGGTTGCCCCCAACGAGTGGTCCACTCGCCTGACCCGAAGCAATTATCCGAGGATGATAAATGGGATCTTCTTTGTCCAGATTGGCTTTTGCATTTTCAAGTAGGACATCCTCTCGTGCCTCCATTAGTACTGCCTCCAAGTTGGCGACTACGTAGTCATTGAAGTCTGAACTGGCCAGTGGGCCGTGGAAGCCGATTAGGCCAGTCTGGCAATGGATGGCCTGTAACAATGCGGTGATATCACTGTAGCCAATCAATACTTTTGGTTGGTTTTTGATCAGGCGGTAATCGATAGAAGGAAGGAGTCGGGTACAACCATAGCCTCCGCGAGCACACCAGATGCCCTTTACTTGTGGATCGGCGAACATCTGATGTAAGTCACCCAATCTTTGTTCGTCTGTCCCGGCCAGATAGCCTTTTTGGGCCGAGAGGTGTTGGCCCATTTTGACGCTAAAGCCCATTGCTTCTAGGTTTTGATGCGCCTTTTGAATCTTGTCATCGCTCAAAGCACTGCCAGGAGCAATCAAACCAATTACGTCTCCCTTTTTGAGTCGATTGGCTTTTCGGGGCTTTGGGGCGGGAGCATTCATAGGTAGTGGAAAGTTAATTGAAGAAAAGGCAAGCGCCGGAAGGGCAGCGCATAGTGTCGTACTAAAGGATCGTCGGTTCATAGTTCAGCTGTTTGGACCAATGAAACTGGGCTAAAATGAAATGTTTGGCTTTGTGGGCTTCAGATCAATGCGACCTAAAGTACAAAAAGCAACCGAAAGACAAAGGTCGAAACAGCGTCAACTTTCGATCTAAAATTTATATCTATTTGGCCAATCCATTATTATGAAGCCCTTTTAGCATTCAACAGTAGTACTTACGTGGTGCCCTTTGGTAGGTAAGCTACTGATTATCAATTTATTTCATATGTTGGTGATTGATGCGACTAAGCACAAATGAACTTGTTTGTCTTTGGCTGTATAGGAGCAATTGGCTGGAAGAATAGTTATTTATGGCTGATAATTTTAATTTTAAGCCCCAACTTTTCAAAATTGAATAAAAAAAATATTAAATTTAATCGTCCTTGGCAGACAGCGAACTTCTAGGTGACATACGTTATGATCCAAATGCCTCTATTTTAAAGTAACACTGAGCTCAAGATTCTATTTTAGAATTTTGATATTCAGCTGTCTAAGTAAGAATACCTAAACTTTTGGCCCCATTCCTAGATCAAATTATTTATTTGATAGGGCCAACTTATGGGAAAGGACTAATGAAAGGGTAAAGTTTGAATATCGAATATATTTATTTTTAGCTCCAGGTATTCGTTATTTTTGCTGGATTGTGTATCTTTAGATGGTATTACAAGTTGAGCATTGAACTGAGCTACAATACACTCCTCCAATTTTCCTCTACGTGATGAATCGAATTCATCCGTTTGAGTTCTACCCGTAAAAAGTACACTAGAACACTTAGTTGACTTATTGGGTGCCCTCCCGTTT
>JBCCSR010000687.1:0-3946 GCA_039199865.1 Bacteroidota bacterium | reverse complement strand
CTGCCTCTACCGTCTATCACAGCGTCATTGATCAACGTCTAAAGCACATCTTCCGCATTGTTGATCACATTAGCATCTACTTTCTGATTGCAGGAACGCATACTCCATTGGTCCTACTCTATCTGCATCAACCTAGCGGCTGGTATTTTCTGACCGGACTTTGGCTAATGGTTTTGCTGGGCACTATTTTTAAGGTATTTTTTACTGGGCGATACGAGTTTTTCTCCATTACGCTTTACATTCTAATGGGATGGAGTGGTTTACTGGTACTTCCACAGATGTTCGAACACATGAGTAACAGTAGTTTGTATTGCCTAATTGCAGGTGGAGTTCTTTACTCGGGTGGAGTAATTTTTTATGTTTGGAAAAGACTACCTTATCATCACGCCATCTGGCATTTGTTCGTGATCGCAGGAACAGCGGCCCATTTCATCGCCATGATGATCTGCTTCCTCTAAACCACAAAAATCAATGCTTCAAGTTGATTAGGGCCGGATAATCACCAAACGCTTGGTGCTCAATGTTTTTCCACGAAAATCGACCAGACTGTAAAGGTAAGTCCCCTTACTGAGATATCCAATATCCTTTTGGACCGTCCGATTATTGCTGATGGCAAAGGTATCAGACATGATTTCCACTCCTAAAATATTAAAGATTTTCAAAGTGTAATTGCCACTATTGAGGTTCATAAAATCAAATCGAACCTGATCAATGGCCGGATTGGGATAGGCCACAACATCGGATCTTCCAGTATTGACGTAGTTGACATTAGAGATGATGTCTTGAGTTTTGTACTCGACAAAGAGGGGCGTATCCGATCCATCATTGGTCACTACTGCCCGAACGATAGGTTCTTTGATGTCATTGGCATAGAAATGATATTCTGTAACGGTATCTCTACCGAGGAAATCGAGAAATCCGAGAAAATCAGTCACGTCAATCCAAGTGGCAAAAGGACCAATTCCAACTTTAGCGTCCAAGCGGGTCTCTCGTTCTTCTGTCCGCTTTTCCCGTAATACTTCGTAACTGTTGCCACCAGGAAGGGTAAGATTCCCCCAAGCATCAACCACATCTAGTCGCTCGGAGGCAACTCGAACCCGAACAGAATCAGGCGTGATCAAGAGACTGTCAAGCAATTCGGAAGGTAAAAACTCAGCAGAAAAGGCCACAAGAATCGCTGATTCCTGATCGTTGATATCAAAGAAAGACAAGGGTGCTCGACGATCGAGGATGGGTGGGTTGAAATCGACAATCACGTTAATTCCCAACTGGGCTGGATCGGGCCCTGCATAACCAACAAATTTGTATTCTGTGTCCGAAATGGTTCCGTAAGTTTCACCACCTTCTGATTCCGGTCCAAAAGGAACAAAGAAAGCTGCATTGGGAAACTGATCCCCGTTGACGCCATCCGATGCCGCTCGAATCACCTCGGTACGGTCTAAGCCTTGTAAATTACTATAATCCCAATTTTGATCTCCCCCAGGGGGAGTAATCGTAATATCGGGTATCCCGTCTACAGAAATCTTGAGCGTATCCCCTACTTGTGGGAAATAGCTGTTCGTCAGTGTAATCTGTGCCTGCAAAGGGCCCCAAATTAACAAAAGCAAGTACAAAAGTAATCGTCGTTCCATAAGCGGGTTGATAGTTTTCAAGATAGTTTAAGTGCAAAATAATGCTTTATACGATGCTTAGTTGTTAAAATTTTGCAAAATAGAAGGGAAGTTAAGCCTTTTTTGACTAAAATGCCTGAAGTTCGACCAATTTGCGGTACAACCCACCTAACTTTAACAGGGTCTCATGATCGCCTCGCTCAACAATTTGTCCCTCCTCCAAGACGATGATTTCGTCTGCATGTTGAATGGTCGATAACCGATGAGCAATAACAATAGCCGTTCGATTTTGCATCAATTGGACCAGGGCATTTTGGACCAACATCTCCGCTTTCGAATCCAAGGAGGAGGTCGCTTCATCCAATATCAGAATAGGTGGGTTTTTTAGAATAGCTCTGGCAATGGTGATTCGCTGCCGCTGTCCTCCACTGAGTTTACTTCCCCTATCTCCCACTACCGTTTGATAACCGTGCTCCGTAGCCATAATAAAATCATGAGCATTGGCCACCTTGGCAGCCTGAATGACGGCTTCTTCCTTTATTCCAGGCAATCCAAAGACGATATTATTATAAAGGGTATCATTGAACAGGATGGGTTCTTGGGAAACAATACCCATTAGGGTCCTCAATGCTTTGAGCCGAAAGGCTTTGATATTGGTACCATCAATGTAGATTCCCCCTTGGTCCACATCATAAAATCGGGGCAGTAAATCAACTAAAGTCGACTTTCCTGCTCCGGAGGGCCCAACCAAGGCCAATACCTTTCCCTTGGGGATCGTTAAGTTGATTTGATCCAATACTTTTCCCTCCTGGGTATTGTAGGCAAAACTCAGGCCCCGAAACTCGATGGCTTGCTCAAAAGGAACGGGGCTAATCGCCTGATCCGCTTCGACGATGGTTTGAGGAGCTTGTAAAATTTGCTCTACCCGATCTACTGCGGCCATCCCTTTTTGAATATTAAAAAAAGCAGTAGATAAAGACTTAGAGGGGGCAATCACATTGAAGAAAGCATAGAGAAAAGCAAAAAAGGTTTCGGCAGTCAGTTCTTCGGCAAAAACCTGACGAGAGCCAAACCACAACAAAACAGCGACTACACTCACCCCCATAAATTCAGATAAAGGAGAAGCCAGATCTCTTCGCCACAGCAAACGAGTCAGTGCGTTGCGATGTGCCAAGTTCTCTTTCGCAAATTGTTGTTCCTGAAAATCTTCGGCGGTAAAGCCTTTGATGATGCGCAAGCCCGACAAGGTTTCATCAATCATGCTCACCAAATTTCCCAGCCTCGATTGTACTTCTTCCGAAGCGCGCTTCAGTCGTTTTCCAATTCCTCCAATAATTAAGACGGTAAACAAGAGCAAACAGAAAACAAAAAACATCAATCCTGGACTAAAGTAAATCATGACCAGTAAACAACCCAAAATGACTAGGGGCTCGCGAACAATAGCCACCAAAACATTCAGAATACTCCATTCAATTTCCTGGACATCTGCCGTCATTCGAGCCATCAAATCTCCTTTTCGCTCTTCTGAGTAGTAAGATAGGGGGAGCACCAAAAGTTTGGCATAAAGATCTTGGCGAACATCTCTGACGATGCCGTTGCGAACTGGAGCCATAAAAAAAAGTGATAAATAACGAAAGAGATTTTTTAGAAAGAATAAAAGGATAATAAAGCCACAGACGTAAACCAAAGCAGTTTCCCGACCTTGGGTCTGTACCAGCTGACTGAAGTGATACCGAGCAGTGGCAACCAAACTTTCAATCTGATAACTAAAAACGGGCCGCTCGTTGACGATAGGGGTACGATCAAAGAGAATTTGCAGAAAAGGAATCATGGCGGGTACACTCACTACCGTAAACAGCGCCATCAGAATATTACTGAGAATATTGGCGAGAATGTATAGCCGATAAGATTTTGCGTAGCGGAGGAGCCGCCAAAAATTTTGCATATCAGTGCCCCTTACTGTTCACTGTTTAATCCGTCTCCTTCTCTAAGTCAAAAGTATTGATGAAACCTGTGTGGAAATTGCCTTCCCGAAAGTTCTTGTCCCGCATCACCTGTCGGTGAAAGGGCACCGTTGTTTTGATTCCTTCGACAATAAACTCATCCAAAGCACGAGCCATCTTGGTGATGCACTCTTCGCGAGTTTGCGCCCGGCAAATCAATTTGGCAATCATGGAATCGTAGTAAGGCGGTACGGTATATCCGGCATAAACATGGGTATCTACCCGCACTCCATGCCCTTTCGAGCTGTGGAATGAAGTGATGACGCCTGGATTGGGTCGGAAATCATTATAAGGATCTTCCGCATTGATTCTACATTCAATCGAATGCATTTG
>JBCCSR010000686.1:0-3954 GCA_039199865.1 Bacteroidota bacterium | reverse complement strand
CCCCAAACCAAAATTATCGGTGTCGAACCCGCAGGTGCTCCCGCCATGTACAACTCCTTGCGGGCTGGGATGATTGTTCGACTCAACGAGATTGATCCCTTTGTGGATGGGGCGGCGGTACAAAAAGTAGGGGAGAAAACCTTTAGTATTTGTCGGGAAGTGCTGGACGATATGATTTTGGTCCCCGAAGGAAAAGTCTGTTCCAGTATCCTCCAATTGTACAATGAAGAAGCCATCGTGGTAGAACCCGCAGGGGCGCTCACCATTGCCGCTTTAGACTTTTATCGAGATAAGTTGGTTGGTAAGAATGTGGTTTGCATCATCAGTGGCGGCAATAATGACATTACCCGAACCGAGGAGATCAAGGAACGATCTCTCTTGTACCAAGGACTCAAACACTATTTCATCATTCGCTTTCCACAACGCGCAGGAGCGCTTCGCGAATTCCTCAACGAAGTGCTAGGCGAAAACGATGACATTACCCATTTTGAATATACCAAGAAACACAATCGAGACAGTGGACCCGCACTGGTCGGGATTGAAGTCAAACAAGAAAAAGATTACCTGAAGCTGATCGAACGGATGAAAGCCCACCGTTTTGATTTTCAGACGCTCAATGACAATCCCATGTTGTTCGACTTATTGGTTTAGTTGTCCTCATCGGAGGAATCCATGTCTAGCTGTTGGATTTTTGTTTCTACCGCTGCTTTGAACGCCACTTTATCGTCAACGTAAAACAGAAGTTGGCGATAGGGTTTTCGAATGCCATAGGGCCCGGTGATTAGGCCTTCTACTTTCACCCGAATCACCAAATTATGCGGCTCCAAATCTTCGAGTAGGGTAAGCCGTTGGGTATGCTCTTCTAATTCTATTTTTCTATTGCTCCATTCAATGCTTTCAATTGCGGAATAGGGAACGACGGTATCGGCCATGATCCCATTGCGCAAGATCAACTCATTTGCTTCCAAAACGACGGGGCGATGGTGAACGGCCTTGAGGTGTGCCCAAACTTGCAGGATGGTGTAAACACTCGCAAAGCTCAGTATCCAGGCCACCAGAGGACTCCATTTTTCCAAAAGGACATGTAGTGGAATGACTTCAATGGCAAGAATGCCCATTAGTGCCAAGTACAAAGCACTGGCGCCACTTTTGAGGTGATAGGTAAAATGTTTTCCCTCGACGAGTGGCTGCTTTTTCCATTTGAACAGTGCATAGTAAATGACCGCGACTTCAGTGGCAATGGCCATCGTAGGTCGAGAATCACCCAAAGCTGCTTTTACACTTGCGTACATGGTACTGAGGAAGTCTGGATCTTCCTTTTTTTGTGCTCGGTATGCTTTTACCGTTTTGCGAATGTTGATAAATAGAAAGGTGAAAACGCCCAATTCTAGAATTGGTACTCCAAAGGTTTTGAACAAATTCAAACAATGTTGGTCTTGTTCCGGTAAGGCAAAGCTAGCGACGATTGTACCAACAACGATGAAGGAAAGGACCGTGATTTTGGGAACCTCCTTTTTGCGAATGACCAAAAAATACAAGAGAGGTCCTGTGAGCAACAGATCCAAGGTAATGGCCAGTGACAACTGCTCGGCATTTTGCTGATAGAAGGAAGTTTGGATTAGCCCAATAGAGAAAAGGATGACGCCAATGGGCAATAAAAGAAAGGCATATTTCTGGATGGATTTACTAAATGTTGCGGTCATATTCGTAATAAAGTCTAATTTATAATCGATCAATTTTTTGGCCGGCTGTAGTCCAATAGGCTTTCATTAAATTGGCACACATACAAGAATGAACGGGAAGAATGGTGACCCAGTCTCCAACTTGGTATCGACCAAAATGCGTGGCAGGCAAATGAATGGTCCCATGCTCTTGCGATAATTTTTTGACATAGGCACCCGGAATGATTGGTCCCCACCCCAACGCTCGGTTTTCTACGACCAAACCAAAAATGGTTTTTCCCCTCGGATCTTCAATGCGGTCCTTGGAAAAATGAGCGCCACCACCATAAATAATGATTTCTTCACGCTGGGAATGCCTGGCAACAATTGGACAGGTCATGGCAACAGCGATCTCTTCGAGTGTATTGGAGCCAATAAAATGCTGGGTTACATCGTAAAAAACAAAGTTGCCAGGACGAATTTCATCCACTCCACCAAAATCTTCCGCACGACTACAGGTAGGGGTATCTCCAACCGAAAGTTGAAGGTTTGGATAATTGGACTGATAGTGTGCCTTTAAGCCCAGTATCATTTTAATACTTTGCTGATGAACGGCTCTGATGTGCTCAACGGAACGAGCCGAGTAACTTTGTCCAGCATGTCCGAGAAAACCCACAAACTGCATCATTTTACTTGATGCGATGCTTTGTAAAATGGCATCGATCAAATCCAGGTTGTTACAATCGATTCCGGTTCGACCATAGCCCAAATCTACTTTGAGAAGGCAATGGACGGCGTGGCTCAGCTTTTGGTCCAAAAAGTGAATGCTTTCCAGGGATTCGACCAGGAGATTGAGCTGTATTTTGTCCGCCAAATCATTGATCATTTGAATTTCGTGGAGATTCACCGGAAAAGCAATTGTGATGTCCTTCCAGCCATCTTCCGCAAAGTATTGGGCCATCGCTACCGAAGATACCGTAATTGCATTGACTCCTTCTTGACGAAACCAACGGGCAATCTCCTGGGATTGATGTGTCTTAAAATGAGGCCGAAAGCGGACCGTATTGCGTTGCGCCTTGGCCACCATTTTTTTGATGTTCTTGCGACAAATCGCTTCATCCAATAAAAGGGTAGGTCGATGGAACACTGCCATTTGGAATTGTTGATTTTCAACCCTAAAAATACCCATTTATCTCCTAAAAGGTGGACTTCTTTAGATGAACTTACCCAAAAAACTGAGGTAATCAATAAGCTAATGTCGAAGGACTCCTCCTTTGACTTTCTATTGAAAAAATAGATTGATTCACTTTGGCATAATTTTATATATCTATAAGATTGATTGAAATTTACAATATGAAAAGCGCACAACTCATTTTGTGCAATCCTTAAGTAAAACCCTCCCATTGATGAGAAAACAAACCTTTACTATTCGACATTTATGGCCATTGATCTTATCCCTTGTACTGACCATTACTGCTTACGATACCATAGACGCATCTGTTGTCTATTCTAGTTTCCTGAAAGGGGAAAAAACGCTTGTGGGAAACACCCTCTCTTGGTCGACATCCAGTGAGCAAGATTGCGATTTTTTCCTTTTAGAAAAATCGATGGATGGCTTGTTTTTCGAAAGAGTAGCGATCTTGAAAGCAGGAGGCAATTCCTCCGTTGAGCGAAAATATTTTTATACGGATTCATCCGAAAATAGTCTCCGCGTATTTTACCGCATTCTGCAAGTAGACGCTGATGGGGGAGGTACTTATTCTCATGCAGTCATTTTGAGCGATAAAGCAGCGGACAGCCCATTTCGGATGGAATACGTTGAGAGTAGCATTACTTCCAAGCACTTGGTTTTTAGTTTGAATGCCCAAGAAGCTGGTACCTTATCTTATCGGATCTTAACGCAGTTAGGAAAACTAAAATCAAAAGGCGACCAAAAAATTGTTGCAGGTTCCAACTCTGTACGGATCGATTTGGATGGAATTGAAGTAGGGACTTATCAATTGGCCATTAAAGTGAAAAATGACATTGAAGTTTTTGCTTTGAGAAAGACCGATGATCAAGTTATTCCTACGGCAAACTTGTCGAAAGGACCAAAAGATTGATCGTCGTTTAGGAGGTTTACTCCCAACATAGATGTCATTGATTTCCTTTTAATCTTGATGAGAAAGTCTTTTATACTGAATAAGCCCCTCTAGTTATCATTGACAAGAGGGGCTCATTCATTGCTGCTTTTTAATAAACTTTTTGGGAGAAAAAGTAATCCAGGAATTAATTTTTACTCACTTTGATCTCT
>JBCCSR010000685.1:0-3959 GCA_039199865.1 Bacteroidota bacterium | reverse complement strand
TGTCGAAGTCTGGATTGATTGCCGTGATTGGAAAAGATAAAATCTTTAATAATATTGATGAGGCAATAAGCATCGCCGTAGAGGGAGGAAAACCAATTGCAGATATTAAAAAATACGCGGTACAAACCAATGTCAATCGCGATTAGTCCATAAGGATCCCATCTTTCAAACTCATAGGTAACAAAAGTTACGCTTTGAAGCAGGAATACCGGCTATCTTTGAGATCAGTTATTCAACCATCAAAAAGCTAGCCTGATGAGTCAGCAAAATCGAAGTGTTCTTTCCTCTATTTGGCAAATGAAATGCCCCCGCTGCCGAGAAGGGGATTTGTTTGATACGGGCACCTTTTCCTTTGAAAAACCCTTTGACATGCCCGATCGATGTAGTTGCTGTAAACAGAGCTACATGCCCGAGCCCGGCTTTTATTTCGGAGCGATGTTTATCTCCTACATTTTCTATGGGTGGTTTTCCCTGGCTCTTTGTTTAAGTTTAGTATTCGTGTTTGGCTGGAGTGTCAATGGTGCTTTTGCTCTACTGATATTGATTTCTATCGTGCTCTTTGTTTGGATTTTTAGAATGGCAAGATCGATTTGGATTCATATTGTTATAAAATACAGGCCAAGCGTAACCGTCAAGTAGATGGTTTCCTGCTATCGCTTTTAGCTAAAAATATTCACTAGCATCAAGTAATAACGAAACGGTTCCTGCTTTTTGCGTTTATCTCTCCTGCTGGTATTCGCCATTGACTCAACTTTAAACCTCATTTTAAAACCACTTCAATCCTTAAAATCCTTTTATCAATGAAAGTAGAACAAATATATACCGGTTGTCTTGCCCAAGGGGCGTATTACATTCAGTGTTGTGGTGAAGCGGCCATTATCGATCCATTGAGAGAGGTAGCTCCTTATTTGGAGAGGGCAAAAAAGGATGGGGTAAAAATCAAATATATTTTTGAAACCCATTTTCATGCAGACTTTGTCAGTGGTCATTTGACTTTGGCAGAAAAAACGGGAGCCCCCATCATTTATGGTCAAAATGCCAGCCCTGCATTCGATGCGTACATTGCCAAAGATGGGGAGGAATTCAAACTAGGTAAGGTAAGCATTAAAGCCATTCATACTCCTGGACACACCATGGAAAGCACCACTTATCTGTTGATTGACGAGCAGGGGAAAGACCATGCTATTTTTTCTGGCGACACCTTGTTTTTGGGAGACGTTGGAAGACCAGACTTGGCGCAAAAAGCAGCGGATATGGCCCAGGAACAGCTAGCGGGTTTGTTGTACGATAGCTTACGCAATAAAATCATGACTTTGGCGGACGAGGTAATGGTGTATCCTGCTCACGGAGCGGGTTCAGCTTGCGGAAAAAATATGATGAAAGCCACGGTGGATACTTTGGGCAATCAAAAGAAAACCAACTATGCGCTTCGAGCGGATATGACGAAAGCAGAGTTTATCAAAGAAGTAACCGATGGTTTGCTACCTCCTCCTGCTTACTTTCCACTCAATGTAAAAATGAATAAAGAAGGATACGAGAGCATTGATCGGGTACTAGAAAAAGGAAGGCATGCGTTGAGCCCAAAAGCGTTTGAGCTTGCCGCCAATGAAACTGGGGCCGTGATCTTGGACGTTCGGCACCAAAATGACTTTGCCAGGTGTCATGTACCTCGTTCGATTTTTATTGGATTGAATGGCAGTTTTGCTCCCTGGGTAGGAGCCTTAATTAAAGATGTCGCACAGCCGATTCTATTGATTGTGGCCGAAGAAAAAATCGAAGAAGCCCTCACTCGGCTGTCGAGAGTAGGTTTCGATAATGTAATCGGATACTTAAAAGGGGGACTTGATGCTTGGATGGCTGATGGAAAGGAAACAGACCACGTCTTATCTATTTCCGCAACAGAATTAAAGGCGGTTTTGGACAAAGATCCCACGACTTTTGTGCTTGATGTAAGAAAAGCTCCGGAGTATTTATCAGAACACATCAGAGGAGCAACACACGCTCCACTATCCAACCTTAACGAGCATTTAACGAGTTTGCCAGAGCAAGCTAATTGCTATCTGCATTGTGCTGGCGGCTATCGCTCAATGATTGCCAGTTCTATCCTAAAGTCGAGAGGGATGCACCATCTAATCGATGTAGCCGGTGGGTTCAAAGCCATCAAAGCAACAGCCATTTCAACCACGGATTATGTATGTCCAAGTACACTTTAACCGCATTTCATTCAAAAGCATTCCATGAAGTTTTTCATGCTATTTATCGGCTTGGTTTTCCTATTGGCCCTTTTGCGCTACAGGCAAAAGGACAAAGGGAAGGTCAAGCATCACCCTGCGATTCGAAGCATTAGTGTCGGACAACTCAAAGAAAAAATCAGTAAGGGCGCTTCCTTACAATTGGTAGATGTTCGTACTCCCTTGGAGTATGATAGTGGCTACCTTCACTCTGCGGTCAATATCAACTATCTGAGTAAAAATTTTGTAGAAAAATTTAAGGTTTACCACAAAGACGAGCCTTTGTACCTCTATTGTAGGAGTGGACACCGAAGCAGGCGGGCAGCGTCGCTTTTAGCTCAAGAAAAGTTCACTAAAATCTATGATTTAGAAGGGGGGATTTTACAATGGAATAAATCTAAATAAGGAAACATTTCTTTGGGGGTATCTTCTGAGGAAGGGGAGCATTATTTTTAATCAGTAAGAATGCTCAACAATAGAATGGGGAGTCTGTCATCGTGGTGGCTGTTGTATTCAAGAGGGACATAACATTAATTTTACGAATCCAAAAGAAACCAATCAATTAAAATATGGACGTAGAAATATTATCGAGAATACAGTTTGCTTTTACTGTGGCATTTCACTACATCTATCCCCCTTTGAGTATTGGTCTGGGATTGATACTCGTCATCTTTGAAGGGATGTACCTCAAAACAGGCAACAAAGAGTGGGAACGACTCACTCGGTTTTGGATTAAGATCTTTGCCCTCACTTTTGGTATTGGCGTCGCTACGGGAATTGTTATGGAATTTGAATTTGGAACCAATTGGGCCACTTATTCCAGATACGTTGGTGATGTATTCGGCAGCGCATTGGCGGCGGAGGGCCTATTTGCTTTTGCGCTCGAAAGCGGATTTTTAGGCATTCTTTTATTTGGATGGAATCGGGTCTCTCCCAAAGTTCATTTCCTTTCTACCATTGGGGTATTTTTGGGCAGTATGTTTTCGGCGGTTTGGATTGTCGTCGCCAATAGTTGGATGCAGACTCCCGCTGGATTTGAAATTGTAGGGGAGGGGATGTCCGCAAGAGCCGAGATCACAGATTTTTGGGCCATGGTTTTTAATCCCTCCAGCCTGGATCGAATCACCCACGTTTGGATCGGGGCATTTTTGGCAGGCGCATTTTTAGTATTGAGTGTTCATGCCTATTACCTCCTAAAAAATAGGCACGTGGAAATGTCGCGGAAAGCATTTAAAGTAGCCTTATTTGTTGCCGCTTTTTTCTCGCTCTCCCAATTGTTTACGGGACACCGCTCGGCCGAAGGTGTAGCCCATAACCAGCCCGCAAAGTTGGCTGCTATGGAAGGACATTTTGATAGCTTAGCGGTTGCGGATATGTATTTGGTGGGATGGGTGGACAAGGCAAGCCAGGAGGTAAACGGTTTGGGAATACCCGGAGGATTGAGTTTCCTATTGCATCAGGATTTTGAAGCACCGGTCATGGGTTTAAATGCTTTTCCAGAGGAGGAACGCCCCAGCGCTGTGAATGCTATTTTTCAGTTTTACCATTTGATGGTGGCCATCGGAATGGCCCTAATTGGTTTAACGTTGTTGAGCTTGTATTTTTTGTGGAAGAAAAAATTATTCAATCAGAGGTGGTTGCTTTGGACATTTGTCTTTGCGGTCATTCTACCACAACTGGCCAACCAGTTTGGCTGGTATGCCGCTGAAATGGGAAGACAGCCTTGGG
>JBCCSR010000684.1:0-3963 GCA_039199865.1 Bacteroidota bacterium | reverse complement strand
CTTTTTCAGACAGAAAAAGGGCTTCTCTTACAGAATAATTGAAAAAGGGCAATTTTTTGATTGTTTTGGCCAACGAATGCCCAAAGAAGAAATCGGGATGTATGGCCAAGATCCAACCCGATGGGGGATGGGTGGTCAGGTCTGCCTCGATTAGTTGCACGGCAATGACTTGTCCGGGTGAAAAAAAGGTCATCAAGCCCTCATCGAAGTCGTACGATTGCTGGCCATAGCGATATTTACCGCTCACATTTCGTTTGATAGCAATGGTGTAAAAATCTTGTAACCACCTGATCTCCCGCTTTTCGTTGGCGGGAGGATTGATCTTACTGTAGTCGATCAAACTGATGAGTGGATGTTCTGGCGGGGAAATTTGATTGAAACGATGCAATTCGTTGATTGTCTTTAACCGCCTGATTTTGGAATCGGCCATTCTGAAGTGATTTTGATGGAGAAGGATGCTAAAGGCAATGGTTCTCTGCAATTTAAACTTTTAACTTTAACATATCTCCAGCTCCGAAAGCATTATAGAGTCCTTCGTGGATTTGAGCCAGTTGTTGATTGTAAGGCCCAATATGCGTTCCCATTCCCATTTTGTCGACAACGGTTCGCATCGGGCGTTGTCCTGCGGGGGTGCTGATTAATTCGGCAATCGCATCGGCCACATCTTGTGGGTTTTGTGCAGGATTATTGGCCAAAGCCCCTTCGAAATTTTCAAACATCTGTTTGGGGGCGTGAACCATATCGCCATAACTTTCGTCTTGTGAATGATCTGATGGAAACATCAGGCTGTTCATGAAGCCAGTAGGATATCCTCCGGGCTCAACCAAGCAAGAGTCAACGCCAAAGGCCGACAGCTCCACTCGATAGTTTTCAGCCATTGCTTCTAGCGCCCATTTAGAGGCATTGTAAGGTCCGTAGAACGGAAAGGCAATTCTTCCCAAAAGGCTGGAAACATGAATCAGTAAACCAGACCCCTGCTTTCTCAAGTGTGGAAGTGCTGCTCGATTGACGCGTTGTACCCCAAACACGTTGATGTCAAAGAGTCGTTTGAAATCATCAATGCTGAATTGTTCTTGGATACCCAGTACCCCTACTCCCGCATTGTTGATGACCACATCTAGGCCTTCTAGTTGCTCAATCGCTGCGGTCACACCGGTTTGTACGCTATCATCATCGGTGACGTCCAGGGCAATAATTATTGCTCCCAGCGCCGATAGCTCATCAGCAATGGCTTTGTTTTTTGTTTCGGTATTTCTCATAGTGGCCACTACACTATGATTTTCGGCGAGTAATTTTTTTACGGTTAGGGTGCCAAAGCCTCCGCTTGCCCCTGTGATTAAGATTTTGGACATAAGGTTTTTATTTTAAGGATGATCATTACCATGCAAATTTGCAAATTAAATGAATGGAAAATGTAGCTAAATCCGGGATTCTTGTAGCTGAAAAATGATCGATATCGCCCAAAACATCCCATCATTATCGATACAACATCAAATGAATACCTATGGTTGCCCTGTCACAGATGGTTTTAAATAAAAAAAATAATGAATAATTTTAGAGTCTATTTTTAATGTGTTGATAAGCAGTGGTTATTTGCATTTGTGCAGAAAGGCCGAATAGGGATTTGGACGGGCTTAGAGTCACAAAAAAACGAGATTAACAGGATGTTTTTTTTCATGTAAAAATCTTATATGTTTGGTACAAATTTTGACTTTGTATAATACATTTGTCCCCCACTAACCACACTCACTATCGGGGGCAGTCAGTAGGTTAATACAAGGTGTATAGCATTAGCATTTCAGCATTTCTATTCGTGTTGATCCACTGATTTTTCTTAGTCATTCAGCTGAGCTGAAAAAAACTATGAGAAACATGAATACTACGGTGTCCCCGGGGTCAGTGGATGATGGGCAATCAGTTCCTTTAATTGCTCCGGTTTTAGTGCGGATCAATTTTTCCATTTGTATTTCATACAAGGCTCTTTGTATTGTTGCATTTTTTTTGGCCATCTATTCTCCTACTATGGCTCAAGGACTCATTCCCGACTCCTTGGTGCATGAAATCAGTACTCAAATTATTGGTTTGATTCATCAGAACTTGGAGAAACGTCATCCTGTGGTCTTGTCCAAAAATTTTGCGGCAACTGATGAATTGTTCAACTTGAGCGAACCTCGCTTGGAGCTTGCCGATAAAGATTTGATTTACAAATATCGGATTGATGAATTGAAAAAAGATGTAGGCATTAATTTACGGGGCCAGTATTTTCTAAATTATGATCCAGCATTTGAAGAAGATGATGCGGGCAGCGCTTTTAATGGGACGAGAGCGCGATTCGGTCTAGAGTGGCAAGTGATGAATGAAGGTTGGCTGGGGCACAAAGCGAAAGCGAAGCGTTTGGAAAACGAACAAAAATTAGAATCCCTCAAATTTGCCCTCAATAAAAATGATCAAAGGCTTTATTTCCGCTACAATGTGCTGATCTACCTATTCAACGAAGCCAAGATCAAATTGCTTAAAGCTCGCTTGGCCCAACTAAATCAGCAGCTAGAATTGCTCTATAAAGTTTATTTTTTAAAAGGCATTCTCTACGAAGACATCATTGAAGTCAAAAGCCGCGTTGAGCAGGCGAAGGTCCAACTGGCCAATTATGAAGACTACAATCATTGGGTCGAAAAAACCCTGGATATCGTCAACCTGAAAGACCGCTATGTCATTCAGGATTTACCCGTTTTAAAGGTGGATCTCGACTATCTTTTGGAAGACGAAAGTAAAACGCAGCTGATTGATTCGATTGCTTTATTGGAAAAAGATCTGGCCTTTCAAGGAAACAATGCACTGAGTGATATTTCCTTGAGGTTGCAACTTTACGAAAACCTAGGATTCAACCAGGGACTGGTATCGCTGGATCGTTCCTTTACCACGGTTGGTTTGAGCTTGAGTATCCCGACAGAGCTTTTTTACAATAAAAAAACGAGAGAAAACCTCTCCTATGCCAAGCTAAGGGAGCGTATTAAATTCAACAACTACGAACAGCTCAATGTCTCCTCTGAGATCATCAATTATCATTACGAATACAGCTATAAGCTAAAGACTTATATGCAGTTTATCCACAAAGAAATGCTGTATCGAGAGAAGATCAGGGTGGAGGTGGTTAATCAAAAAAACTACCTGGACATCTATCGTTCCTTGAGGATCTTAAACTACATGGATGTCCTTCGGAACATACAATTAGAAATCTTGGATCTTAAGCAGCAGATGTATCTGTTGCTTGTGAAGATTTATGGAAAAACTCATTATGAGTCTTTACGCAGCTTTGTTCGTCCTCTGGAAGTAGCTGATTTTTACGATCGCTTGCCCGCCAAACGAGCTTTGGTATTGGCAGAAAGTGCTCTTGATCAATACGATCTTCACTTTATCAAAGACTATTTGTTGACCAATGCTTTTGAACGAGTCATCATTGAGGAGCGTCCTCAGGGAGCATCTAGTGCCTTTTTAGAATTACAAAATCTGCTCAAGTCAAGTGAGATACGGGTGGAGCGTCGGCTCCAAGATCGTCAGCTGCTTCAAAGTAGAGATGAGGGCAACTCGGTTATTGCCAGTAGCTTATTGAAGGAAGATTTTGATGGTGTAGTGTTGGATTTTTCTGATCAAAATTCTAATCACAACCGAGGGCAAGTACGGGATTTTTTGGTACGGAAATTTGATTTTTTTGCCAATGCTAATGCCAATGCCAATCGGCAAGCCAATGGTCAGAATGCAGGGATCAACGTAAAACTGTCCAAAGGCTATCCGCTTGAATTTATTTTGGCTTTGGCCAAGGAAGTCGATTTGGTGACGCTCCAATTGGATCAGGAAGGAGACTTACGCTATCTCGAACAGCTGACAAGCCGAGGATTTACGGAAGTAGAAAAATTATGTTTATCGATCAATGCCGAAACCTTTAAAGATCGAATTGAAATGGAG
>JBCCSR010000683.1:0-3968 GCA_039199865.1 Bacteroidota bacterium | reverse complement strand
GGTTCTTGGAGATTTTTGAGAATATCCTTGGTTGCTTCGCTCAAGGTAAACTGCTTGTCTTCGGTAAAGTCCAATCGGAAGAAGTGCTTGTTAGACAAAAGATTGGCAAGCAGGACGATACCAATGATCAGTAATATAGAGGTAATATTTTTCATTCTTTAATTACTTTCGATTTGAAATGGCCACTTCAGAGAGCATAATCCCAATAAAAATGATGGAGCCAAAATAAATGAGGTCTTTTGAATCTACGACTCCACGCATGATCGATTCAAAGTGGCGTCTCATGCTCAAAGTATTGAGCAATTCACTCAGGCCACCGGTCACTCCGGCCGACATCATTCCGACTAAAATGTGAAAAAAGATACCGATCAGTAGGGCCAAGAGAAACGCAACAATTTGGTTGTTGGTAATGCTGCTGGCCAAAAGTCCAATGCTAATGTAAGCACCACTCATCAAAATCAATCCGACATAACCCAAAATGGTAGCCGCGTGATCAATGTTCCCAATTTGACTAACGGTGTAATAATAAGGTAAGGTCAGCACCAAAGCAATCAGGACCAGCATCAAACAAGCAAAGAATTTTCCCAAGACAATCTGGCGAATGGTGACGGCTTTGGTAAGTAGCAATTCAATGGTTCCAGATTTCTTTTCCTCTGCCAATTGTCTCATCGTCAAGGCTGGAATAAAAATAAAAAGCGTCCAATAGGCCACGGAGAAGAACGCTTGTAAATCTGCCTGACGACGGAAAAAGACATCGCCATTTCCGTACATCCAGGTAAAAAAGCCACTAAAGCCGAGGAAAGCGACAATGAGAATGTAAGCGATCAATGAGTCAAAAAAAGAGTCTAATTCTTTCTTGGCAATTACTCGTATCGGATTCATTGTTGTTTAATTTTTTTGTTTTGCAAGATCCTAGACAATACCATGAGCGGAACATCAATAGCTTGCTCGTTTTGTTGACTAATTAAGGGTCAAATCGCGGAAGATGTCTTCCAATTTGGTCTCAGAGGGCACCAGCTCAGTCGCCACCCAATTGCGGGCTACACACATGCGAAAGATTTCGCGATTGGACTGCATTTCGGGATGACTTTGCACCTCAAAATGCTTGCTTGTCGCATCAATGATGTCCACCATGGCTACGGTAGGCAAATTCCCCAAAGCCTGGTAAATATGGTCCAATTCTCCATCTTCAATTTTTACGCGCAATACCTGTTGGCCTTCTGCCTGTTTGCGGAGAGAAGCAGCCGTTCCATCGGCGACGATTTTGCCTCGATTGATAATGAGAATGCGATCACAAGTGGCTTCCACCTCTGGGAGAATGTGGGTACTCAAAATCACTGTTTTCTGTTGCCCCAATTGACGGATCAAATCCCGGATTTCGATAATTTGGTTGGGGTCAAGCCCCGTTGTTGGTTCATCCAGAATGAGGATATCGGGGTCGTGAATCATTGCTTGTGCCAACCCGACTCTTTGTCGATATCCTTTGGACAATTCCCCGATTTTCTTGTGTTTTTCAATGTCTAGACCACAGACCCGAATCATTTCCCGAATGCGCTCCGCAATTTTTGCTCGGGGTACTTTTTGTAATGCAGCACAAAATTCCAGATAATCCATCACCGGCATATCCAGGTAAAGGGGATTGTTCTCGGGCAGGTAACCAATGTGTCTTTTCATATCGTCTTTCTGTACGGAGGCACCATTGATCAACACATCCCCTTCATCGATAGAAATGTAACTGGTAATCATTTTCATGGTCGTCGTTTTTCCCGCTCCATTGGGACCGAGAAAGCCAAGGATTTCTCCCGTTTTCACCTCAAAAGAAATATTATCTACCGCTTTTTGAGGACCGTAGTTTTTACTTAGATTTTGAATCTTGATGTTCATATCGTTCTTTAAATTGATGGAACTTCCAATACAGGCAGGGGCAGTAGACAGGCTTCCATTTCATATGGCCAAGTGTCGGACAATCATCTGCCTTCCCACAGGGGATTGAATATTCAAAATGTATGCACGGAAGTTTGATTTCCATTTGCTGATTGACTGGCGGCAAAAATAAAAAAAAATGATATTTTCAAAAAAAACTCCCCTTTTTTTAATACTCAATTTGGTTTGTATTGGGTAAAGTAACTAAATTAGCTGCCTTAAGGAATCATCTTAAACGGGTGCACGCTACCTCTTCATCTTTTGCCCTAAGGATATCCCTTCTCAAGTGGATGCCTCAACGAAAATACCATGGGAAGAAGGGATGTGAATGGCAGCATCCAGGAAGTGTTTTAAAATCAGTATTTATGCTGGACATTTGATTGTTTTATCCAAAGATTTTAGATTTTGCCGCTGACTCGTTTTAATCCTAAAATCTATCCTCCAATGTCTGGTGGAAAAAAATTAGTCATCATTATGAAAAAAGTTCTTTTATTTTCACTGAGTATCTTCATCATTTCTTGTGGAGGAAATCAAAGCTCCACTCCAGTTGCCGCTGATTTGGGTGGCTTTTCGATTACCGATTTCCCGGGAGGTAAAGTACAAAAAGCAATGCGGATGGATGGTGCTGGGAAAATTCTCGAGGAAGGCGAAGTGCTCGATGGCACCAAAAGTGGAACTTGGGTTACTTATCATCCTGACGGAAACCGTGTCAAATCTATTACCAATTATGTAAGTGGCCGCAAAAATGGTCTACACATGGAAATGAATGATCGTGGCCAAGTAGAATTGCAATGTTATTACAGTGACGATATCCTACATGGTCAATGGACCAAATACAAATTTGGTAGCCGTCCCGAGAAGGAGGTCAATTACAAAAATGGCAATCTTGATGGCGTTTCCAAAGAGTACCACAGCAATGGCAAACTCCAAAGAGAAGTCAATTATAAGGATGGAGTCCAGCATGGCTCTTTCAAGCAATACAACGACAAAGAAGAATTGGTGATGGAATACGAATACAAAGATGGTGAGAAAGTAAGTGGTGGCATCATCACCCCTCCCGCCTCTGCTGATGAGTAACTAAAATTGAAGTGCAAGTACCCTCTTCTGATCGTACTTGCACTTCAGTTCGAGTTGACACCGAAACACTGAGTCCCTCCTATCCTCCAACGACTACCTTTGATCCCCCTGAATGTTGTGTTTACTCACCTTGAGATAAGCAATGTAGAACTCCTCTCCTTGTTCACCGACTCCGGGATAGGGAGCCAACTTCGTCAACTGAATGGTATAATTCAATACCCTTTTCTCCTGACCACAAGTCCCCGAATCCGATTGACAATTGCCTTTGGCCGTGAGGACTAGCGATTCGCTCTGATTGGCTTTGGTCACCAAAAAAGAAGCATTGGCTTCGCCTGCCTGGATACACTTGGCATCGACTGGGCATCGACTTTCCCGCACTTTATTGAAACTGATCGATAAATTTTCTGAGGGAATGGCCACAAAGGAGCCATAGCGAACCCGAATTTCTTGATCCAAACTCCCTTGATTGCCCAAAGCCTTGGTTCCGCTCTTGTTGCAAGCACCCAAGGTTAGAAAAAGCAATACAAATAAAATGAAAGATGAAAATTTCATACTCAATGTTTAAGCATCTTAAGGGTAATTGTTATTTTTGGTTTCTGTGTTCAATTTTTAGAATATTTTAGGACCGCTACTCGGCTGATGAGCAAACCAACTGACCCCGATTCTACCCTGGCTCCTTCCCCTCAATCGCTTCCGGATTGGCCCCATCTGGTGCAAAAGGTAAAAGCCTCTGCCTATTGGAACATTTTGCAAAAAAGTGTCACTCACCTCGACTTGGTACAATTGGATCAGGAGGGACAACCATTTGCAGATCAGTTGATGCAGCAACTATTTGATAAAGGAAAAATTCAAGCAGAGATCAAAAGCACTGTTCAATCTAGCGAGCGACTTCAACATCTTTATCAAGCATCCATCAATGGTAAAATTCGCAAGGGCAGCAATGAACTAGGGCTTGGCTTTCCTTTTTT
>JBCCSR010000682.1:0-3970 GCA_039199865.1 Bacteroidota bacterium | reverse complement strand
GGAAAATTGAAATGAACCTGATTTTGGGATTGCTCGAACAACAGGCTCGTGTCGATTTGATAGTGTTGAATCAGCGTTTCAAGTTCTTTTACATTTAATAAAACCGTTCCGGACATTCGTTTGTAAACGGCAGATCGCCCTACATTTAAAAGCTCCATCAAATCAGCAATGAGTTGTTCTTTGTTTTGATAGCGAGACTTGATCAGTAGAAAGAGTTTTTCTTGCATTCGTTTTAGTTCAATTGCTTTTTATTGGTACATGGGTGAAATGTCTCCAATAGCGAGACAAAATAAGTGAATTTGAAAAAAGATTCTCCAAAAAGGAGATTTTATTTATTTCGGTATTCAAAAAGAAGAGGAAAGCGGATGGAAAGCATCCTAATTTTGCATCAAACATTGCTACAAAACGATTCTTGCTTCACCATCAAAAAATAAAAATTATGAGCAAAAAAACATCGTTTTACCTAGTTCCTTTCTTCCTTTGTACTTTCCTATTTAGCCTTCAGAGTTTTGCCCAGAATTGGCAGACTTCATCAGGAGGCAGGTTTTATGTCAACCCAACCAATACTTCTGTTGGGGTAGGTACCGCTTACCCTTACATCAGTTACCGAATGACAGTAGTTGGGGGTGGAACTAAAGGAGGGATCTATGCTTCTGGAAATCCCTACGCCGGAAACTTTGCTGGACATGTTGCCGTCTCAGGCGATTTAAAAGCCAATGAATACACGGGAACCTTTAGTATTTTTGGGACCAGCGCAGATAGCAATGGCCCCTATTTTAGAATGTATGGTCCCTATCACAGTTCTCGCCCCGGAGGAATGACCATTGCGTCTTATCAACAGGGGACCATTGAATTCTCTAGCCGAACCTCAAGTGGCTGGAGTCACCATATGACCATCCATCCCACCAGCAAAGTGAGCATTGGAACGCAAGATACACCTAATGTTATTGGCGGTGCTAATATCAGTAGCTATCATCTCTTTGTCGATGGTGGAATTTTGACTGATGAGCTACGGGTGAGGACCGACTGGGCAGATTACGTTTTTGGAGCAGCCTATCAATTGAAGAGCCTCAAAGAAGTACAAGCACACATTGAGGAGAAGGGATATTTACACAACACTCCCTCCGCTGCTCAAGTCGAGGCTGAAGGGATTGCAGTAGGGGAAATGACCAAAAATCAACAAGAAAAAATAGAGGAAATATTTCTACATCTCATCGCGCTGGAAAAGAGAATTGATCAATTAGAAAGTGAAAATCAAACTTTGCGTCAAGCATTGAACGAAGAGTAGCAGCCCACTATGCTACGCAAAAAGCGATCGCTCTAATTATCAAACGATTTAAACCATCCAAGATGAAATATTTACTCATCAGTCTCAGTATTCTGTTTTTGGGAACTGACTTAATCGCCCAGGTCGACTGGAAATTTCAAGTCACCAAATTTGTCGACGATGCGGGTTCACCAACTCCGGCCAACAACAATCATTACCATTGGAATGAACAAACGGACTTGCGCCAAGGCATTAGAATCAACCTCAAACCTGACCCTTCTGTCAATGCCAAGGTTTACGTGGAAGCCAATAATTCCAGATTTAGATTTCACCATTCCGAGGGGGAAGATTCACAAAGCAATAAGTTACGCCATGTATCCGTGAGCGTAAATGGTGGAGCCTACCAAACCTTGTACAACGGCAATATTTTTAACTACAAATTGAATGTTTATTGGACCAGTTCTTCTGCATTTTCTACCGTAGGCAATCACACCCTGACGGTCAAATTCAAAAGGGCCATTTCTGGAATTACTTATACTCGATACCGACATTACGACATCAAGGTCGTAGCAAAATCAGATGAATTGCATCTCGATCAATACCGCAATTCGATTCGGGTATGGAAAAGTGATTATCCCAATGCCAAACCCTTTTTGGTCAGTGTTGGTTTGGATGCTCACAATATCTGGCCAGAACAATTCCAACGCTACAATGTCGGATCTTTATTTGATTGTCTTTTAGACAACTCAGATCATCCACACGATGTTTACGTTTTATACTATCGTTACAATCCTCAGGACATGCGCAATAATGCGGCGGTATATCATTCCGCTGTGACCTACGTTTCCAACCAAAAATATGGGGGTAAAAAAATTGTGGCTGGAGGAAGGAGTATGGGAGGAATCATCAGTCGGTATGCACTGGCGAAAGCCGAGGAAGAAGGCCAACCTTTGCCCGTCAGTACTTGGTTTACTTTAGATTCTCCCCATCAAGGTGCCAACGTATCTGCTCCCGTATTGGATTTCTTCAAATCGATAGATGTTGCAACCGGAACGTTTCTACGGAAGACGAATGACAATCCCGCTGCCAAGATCATGTTAAAACACAACCCTTACGATCCAGATGGAGCAATTCACAACGCTTTTTACAATGAGCTCAATGATTTGAATGGAGATGGTTTTCCACATTTGACCCATAATATTGGCGTTTCCTTTGGCAATAAAACGCCGAATCCCAATTCTGGAATTTGGGTCAGCCTCAACCTCTTTGGGCTTCCCATTCAGAGTTTCGAGATGACCGCTGAAGATCGAAAAGCAGGTTCACTGGTTCCAAGAACAAATGTGGACCTTTTCGAACCCGTATTGGCCATTACCCAGACCAAAGATCCCACTTTCATGGACATTAAAAGTGCTTTGGACATCAATGACAATGACAACAATCCTTACAATGATTTGAATAACTCTCGTTTTGATGCCCACGTTTTTCCAGGTACAACTCATTTCCACGACATTTTTCCCAGCGAAATTGCCACTGCTTTGGCTACTGAACTGGTTGCCCCCGAGAAGATGTATTTACAAGATGTGGAAATTAAAGGTAAGGGGGAGTACCGGGTCTACGAAGCGATTCACGTAGGGACAGATGTCCGTTCGGATCGATTCAACGGGCCAGTCAATATTGATGCCCAAGAAATGACCTTCAAAGCGGGTGACATGGTCTTGTTTGAGTCCAACGTACTCATCAAGAGTAGCAGTAAGTTTTTGGCAAAAATAGAACTAACTGCCAGTCCAGATTGTGCACCCTACGAAAATACCAATGAGCTTCCTCCCGCTTTTGCCTCCGCTAGAACGGCCAACGAAATGATTGGTACCAATATGGAGCAAATGCTTTCGTCGTCTACCCTTCGCGTATTTCCCAATCCGGTAATGACTGAGGCTTCTATTGAGTTCGTCTTGGCAGAATCAGGGTCGGTCCAATTGGATCTAATCAATGCTCAGGGTCAAACGATTAAAAATATTTGGGTCACCAAGTATTCGGATCAGATTCAGCAGCAAATTGACCTTGACTTGAGCGATCTGGCGCCAGGCATGTACTTTGTGCAGTTGGCAACTGCCAAAGAGCAACTTCGCAAAAAAATCATCAAGCTATAATTGGAATACCCAAGTTCTGCAACAAACTTAAAAAGAAGTCATTGCTCACACCCGAGGAATGGCTTTTTATTTTAGGTAATGTTCCTATTGTATTGGCCATTGTTGGCTGCTAAGCTGTTGCCGAGAGCGTGACGCTTTAGGAGCCATTTTTAACCTAAAATTAATATGAGATACTTGCCAAGTAACTTACATTTGTCGGAAATTGAAGTGACGAAACAGACATATGGAAATTTCAAATCTTGTCATGTATTTAGGCTTTGCTTTGGCGGCCTACTCGGTAGTGGGGAATGATACCATCCAAACTTTAGGAACGTTTTTAAGCTCAAATGAAAAGAAACCTTGGTGGGTACTCTGGCTGTTTGCCGGCTCTATCCTTAGTTTTACCCTGGTTTACGGCTGGTATCAATATACGGGAGATGTGTCGTACGGACGTTTGGAAAAGTATACCTTACCTGACCCATTTGCTTGGTACTATTTGCTTCCTCCCATCATCCTCCTGATGTTGACTCGTACGGGAATTCCGGTGAGTACCTCTTTTTTAATTCTTACCTTTTTC
>JBCCSR010000681.1:0-3973 GCA_039199865.1 Bacteroidota bacterium | reverse complement strand
GGCGTTTTACAACTAATAATGCACGTAAAATGAGAAAATAGGTCACTCAGACGCGGATATTATTATTTGGATGACGCTTTAATCACCTTAAAATACATTAATGATGAATCCATCCGCTGCAGTACAAACAGCCTGGGGCATTGACCCCACCCATTCCGAAGTACATTTTAAAGTCAAACACATGATGGTCTCAACCGTCACCGGGGCTTTCAATGAATTTACCGGAAAAATCCTTACCCAAAAGGAAGATTTTGAAAACGCCAACATTTCCTTTACTGCCCATGTCGATAGCATTGATACGAAAAATAAACAACGAGATGAGCACCTCAAATCTGGTGATTTTTTCAATGCCGTTCAATTTCCAAAACTCAAATTTCAGTCTAAGTCATTCACTAAAAAGTGGAGTGGTGATTATCGCTTAATCGGTGATTTAAGCATTCGGGGCCAAACTCGAGAAGTGGAGTTAAACGTAGTGTATCATGGTAGCGCTATTGATCCTTACGGCCAAACGAAGGCAGGTTTTGAAATGATGGGTAAACTCAATCGCAAAGACTTTGGCTTAAAATGGAATGCAATAACCGAAGCAGGTGGGGTCATGCTCAGCGATGAAGTTCGATTGGAATTGAACATTCAGTTGATCAAAAATGCTTGAGCGATCAGCTATATATTGGAAACGGTAAGCGGCTTTTTCCGTCTACCGTTTCTCCTGGCGATCAAAGGCTCATTCTTCCCTGCTAGACGCATTTTCCTTTACTCAAACAACAACTATTTTTCAAGCAATCCTCAATCATTCAAAAAATGAAACCCTTTTATTTCCTTGTTTTGCTCGCTGTTTTATCCGGAGCAGTGCTCCCCATTCAGGCCGCACTCAATGCCAAAATGGGACGAGCAGTAGGGGATCCTGTTTATGCGGCGTTCCTCTCATTTGTAGTCGGTTCTTTTGGTTTGTTGCTGTATGCTGTGGCAACCAAAGTCGATTTGTCTCAGATCAGCAATGCTGGGACGGTCAATTGGACGGTATGGCTTGCCGGAATTTTAGGTGCCTTCTATGTTGCCGCAGTCATTATTTTAGTTCCCAAAATTGGCGCTGCTCTGACTTTCGGACTCGTCGTTACCGGGCAACTGGGCCTTTCCCTGTTGATGGACCATTTTGGCTTGCTGGGAATACCGATCCATGCGATTAATTGGCAACGTCTAGTCGGAGTGGCCTTAATTATTGGAGGCGTTTTGCTCATTCGAAATTTTTAGTGCTCATGAAACGAATTGATCTGATCTTAGCTACGATTTTGTTTTGTTATGCAAAACCCGGCTTTACACAACTAGATGCCTCCCTCCTGGAATTTCCTGAATTCAAATTGTTACGATCTGAGGAAGATTATCGACGGCTCAAAGGGAATCATACCCTTAAAAGGTGGTGGCAAAAAATAAAATATCTTCCGCTGGGTAAAAATAGTTTTGTTAGCCTGGGAGGTGACGTACGCACTGAATTTCAGCTACTGAACAATGAAGAATGGACTACGGGCAATCATGATATCGCCCTCTTTCAAAGGTTGATGGTGCCTAGCGATTGGCGTAGTAGCAATCAAGTTCGGATTTTCGGTCAATTGAAAAACGGTTTTACGATTGGTCGCAATGGTCCTAGATTTTCACTCAATGACGATGCTTTGGCCATTCATCAGCTGTTTGTCGGTTGGCAACTAGGCCATTCTACTTTTGAATTGGGGCGGCGTGAAATAAGTTATGGATCCAGTCGACTGCTTAGTATCCGAGAAGGAACAAATATCCGACAATCCTTTGATGGTGCCAGATGGATCTGGAAGAAAACCGCTTATCAACTGGATGTCCTTTTGTATGCCTACAACCCACAGGAGGTAGGTGTTTTTGATAATGTCATTACCACCAACAGTTTGTTGTGGAGAGCTTATGGGGTGTGGAATTTACCAAAAGCGAATAATCTGAATTTAGATATTTACTATCTGGGCGTTCGCAATGAGGAAACTTTTTTTGAGGAAGGAAGCGAATTGGAAACCAGGCATTCCTTTGGTTTGAGGCACTGGGGGAGTGTCGGGCAGTGGGGGTACAACAATGAAGCTATTTTTCAATTTGGTAAATTTGGTGAGGGAACGATTAGGGCGTGGACCCTCTCTACAGATACTTATTATCGCTTCTCCGGAAAAAATAAAGCCACAATTGGCTTAAAAGCAGAAATGATTAGTGGAGACAATGATCCATTCGATGGTAATTTACAAACTTTCAATCCCTTGTATCCAAGAGGTGGGTATTTTGGACTCTTGGCCTTGATTGGTCCTGCCAATCTTTTTGACCTTCACCCTTCCTTTAAAATCGCACTCACAGAAAAGTGGCAATTTAACCTAGATTGGGATTTCTTCTGGAGGCATCGATTGAATGATGGGATTTACTTTCCTTCCGGTAGACTCAATCTAGCTAGTCAAAACTCTGTAGAGCGCTTTATTGGCCATCAACCGGGCGTACAACTCAGTTTTGTGGTCAACCGGTTGATTGAAGTAGAAGCCTCTTATTTCTTATTTATTGCGGGGCCTTTTATTAAAGACATTTCAGATGGGCAGCGCTTTTCTCAATTGGGTGCCTCTGTTCACATGAAATTTTAATAACGTTGGTTAACGCAAATGGAGCGTATGGCTCCTTAAATAGAACCATTCAGTCACCGAAAAATGGTTCATTCATTTTCTGTGCTTTTAGCCCATGATGCTAATCCTCTCTGTTTTAGAATCATGGGCCCTCTTTCCATGGCTTTCCTTCACGACACCCAATAAGACCATCAAATTTGTGGACACTGTTCAATAGCTGCCTGATCTTTGGGATAGATGTTGCCTGCTATCTTCCAATTGGCCAAGTTTTCCTTCTTGGAAAGCCCTCATAATTCTGGTGTAGCCTTTCGGGTTCATACATGATACGCGTTGGTAGGGTAGATGATTCTGGGTTTTGGGTCTGACCAAAAGTTTCCTGTGGCCTTAAATGTCAGATAATTGCAATTTTATTTCTTTTTAGGCTCAGTAGATTTGTTTCCGTAGGGATCCCATAGTAAATTAGCATTTATTTAGAATTGGTCTAATTAAAAATAAAATAACACATAGAAATACATACTCAATATTGTAAGAGCAATTGATCATCAGAGTCTAGCATGAACAGAAGAACAAGTTTTTATACCAATCCAATTAGTTACGAATAACTTAGACCAGAGCATCTGATCGCCCGGTCAGATGCATCTGGCTTTTTGTGCTTGCAAAACAACTCTTTTGGATGAAAAAAATTAACTATGATCTTTTGTCTTCCTGGTCCATGTTTCAGTTCTGTTGCTGAGCATCATTTGTGGATTAGGGTCAGTGACGTGAGGTAAGGGGATCTTTTTGAGTAGCTCCAATGAGAGGTATAAAGATGATCAGTAAAATTATTGTTATTCATTAAATTAAAAACGGTGTCTATGTCTAAACATAAGTTCGAAACCATCTTTCATAGTGATTTGGGGGTAGCTTATTACTGCGCCTCAAACGGTGAACTCCATATTGGTTTTGCTAGTTTCCTTTTGATTTTTTATCCAACCAATTTCAATAGTTTTGTTCGCAATTTGGAAGAACAACTGCGTCGGAGAATAAGGGATGAAGATCCCGTCAATCGAAAAAACATTATTATTCCCACTCCGATTCGAGAGGTCTCTCTGCTGTTGAGTCTGGAGGAATTGGTTGAATTTGTGGGTTTTCTTCGGGAAATAAGAAGTAAGGTAACGCAAAAAGAATTGGCCAAAAATGTCTTGAGGGGAAAAAACGGAATCTCTCTAAATTGAATGTACCACCTTTAGGAAAGCTATTTTAATAGTCTACCCCAAGAGATTGGAATATTCCTGGCCTTACGGAGATGGAAAGATAGGGTAAAAGAGTGCTAAGAAAATCCAGCATGGGATTTTTTCTGGCCCCAAGAAAGTACTGCTTTGCTC
>JBCCSR010000680.1:0-3974 GCA_039199865.1 Bacteroidota bacterium | reverse complement strand
GCATACCAATCATGTAAAAAACAAGCCTGTCACGAAACCGAAGCGTGTAAAGAATCATCCCACGATAAAATTTGGATTCTCTGGTATGGCTAGGATTGTTAGACGCAAGCAATCATTCAATTCAAAATATGAATTGACCAAAGCTCTGACAAAAGAACAAGTTCAAGATGGCTCTGATGATTGCTCAAAGCGCATTTTGATATAACGATGTACCCGACTGAGCTTTAGACTGGTAGATGCGGGGCCGGTTCGAACGTAAAAATGTTCATCCCCACGATCGATCAGGTAAGCGGGTAGCGTTGCGGCTTGGCAATCAATGCGGAGCACTTGTTTGTCGTCCAGGGGTTCAACGGAATATTTGACAAAATCAATATGGAGCGGACTGATTCGGTCTTTGATCAGCTTGGTCAAATGCAATAGCATTTTATCTTCATTAACAAATTGATCTTCCTTGAGTCCCAATATCTCCTGATCGTCATTGACCCCAACCAGTAGCGTTCCTCCCTTGGCATTGAGAAAGGCAGCAATGGTTTTTAGGGCAGCATGTTCGATGACTCGATCTTTCCGATTGGTTTGTTTGTTCCAACGAAGAGTCGATTTGAATTCAACAAATTCGGTTTCCCCTCCCTCTACCAATTCTTTGGTAGAAATATCTTCTCTCGTCCTCAAATAGTTGGTAATTTTTATGGCCAAAGCCCTAACGACTTTCAAAGCTGTACTTGCCGATATGTGATCGGAAGCGAACAAACGGGTCCCACAGATGGCTAAAACCAGAGCATCACTTTGCGCCCTGACGGCGCCCGTTCTGACTTGCTTGTTCAGTACTGCAATTTCCCCAAAAATCTCAAAGGGCTTGAAAACTTTGTAGGCCTGTTGCTGTAAATGAAGGGTAAAGGCGCCATTGACCACCAAGAAGATGTAGTGTGCCTCCTCTTCACGAGAGAAAACCAGCTCTCCCTTTGCATAACTTTTGAAAGAAGTGATCTTGGCCAACTCCTCCAATTCTTCAGCTTGAAGATGATTAAAAGTCGCATTTTTTTTGAGCAATTCTGCAATTGGAGGTCGGTCTGCCATGGTCTTGTAGGATTTTTAAAATAAATACAATATACGCAGTAGTTTTTTATTCCAGCCTCGTTCCTTGGTGCATTTGACTTTGAATGGACAAAATCGTACTTCAACTGTTCTGGGCAGCACGGTCGATGCCCTCCAACAAGATGCGACAAGCCTGACGAATTTCCACCTCTTCAATAATCAATGGAGGGGCAATCCGAATCGACCGATCATTAAATAAAAACCAGTCGACAATCAAACCCTGCTTCAAACAATATTGGATCACGCGCTGAACAAAGTCAAAATCTTTTAATTCGACGGCCATCATCAAGCCTGCATTCCGAATGTCGATAATGGCTGGGTGCTGAAGCAAAGAACGAATCAAATCTGCCTTGGGCTTAACTTGGGCAATCAGGTCTGTCTCCAGTAAATGCTTCAAAGTCGCCAAAGCTGCTGCACAGCTCACCGGATGTCCCCCAAAGGTAGTAATATGCCCCAACAATGGATTGACGGAAAAGACTTTCATGAGCGCTTGTGATGCGACAAAAGCACCGATGGGCATCCCTCCTCCCATGCCCTTGGCCAATAAAAGTACGTCGGGCACTACATCATATTGCTCGAAGGCAAACAAAGAGCCGGTTCGGCCATACCCGGCTTGGATTTCATCAAAAATAAGCAAGGCCCCAACTTCATCACAGCGTTTTCGGACTTGCTGTAAATAATCGTCCTTTGGAGGGCGAATGCCCCATTCTGCTTGCACCGTTTCCATAATCACCCCAGCAGTTTTTTCCGTAATTTTTTGCAAACAAAAACTACAGTTGTACTCAATATGCTCAATTCCTGGTAAAAGTGGCCGATAAGCCTGCGTAAAAAAATCGTCGCTCATCAAGCTCGCTGAACCTTGAGTACTTCCGTGATACGATTGATAACAAGAGATGAGCTGGCTCCGTCCCGTAAATCGTTTGGCTAACTTCATCGCTCCTTCCGTAGCTTCACTGCCAGAATTAACAAAATACACACTATCAAGGGGGTCGGGCAAACTTTTGGCCAACAGACTAGCCAACTCTACTTGAGGACTCAAGACATATTCTCCGTAAACCATCGTGTGTAAATAGCGATCCACCTGAGTTTTCACTGCCTCTACCACCTTCGGATGGCAGTGCCCCAGACTACTTACCCCAATTCCAGCAATCAGATCAATATAGGCTTTCCCTTGGGGATCATAGAGGTGGACCCCCGCCGCACGTTCCACTTCAAGAAGCAATGGAAATTCGCTGGTTGGCGCCAAGTGGGAAAGAAAAAGTTGACGTAAATTGGGCATATTTTAAAAATACAAGGGTGAAATTTATTTGGCTTTCGCCAACATTTTTTTGTACTTCTTTGTCGTTCTGATGGAGTCGAAAGTACGATCTTCCGAAAGCATCGTTACATCGAGTCCATATTCCAATGCTTTTCCAAGCGATTTAATGGCGGCTTTCTTTTTGCCTTTTAAGCATTGGGCTTTCGCCAAATTGTAGTAAGCCCAAGCCGTTTCTGGCTCAATGATTGTCCATAATTTAAACAGTTGAATGGCTTTGTCCCATTCTGCTCTTCCCATTCTATCCCAGCCCCACTCTACGCATTGGGCCGTAATGAGATTGAGGATACGGTCTGCCATCTGACTTTGTAAACGAGGAGCATCTGCGATTTGCTGACGCAATTGTCCAATATTTTTTTTCCAAACCCGATGCAAACTATCTTTTACTCCGTTTTGCCACTCCAGTCGACCAATTTCATCAGACAGTCTCCTCCGTTGTGCCCACTCCTGCTCGCGTAGGTACTCCCACTCATGTACCGCCTCAGTATAAACATCCGACGATTGTAAGGCGGCCAATGATGCCTTGAAAGTATTTTCCTCAGTACCAAAATCTTGAAGCCCATAAGCATAATGACGGGCCAAATCGTACCAGGCCTCGCGGGTCTTCAAATCCTCAATTCGCCGAAGGAGTACTTGCTCTTGTTGTTCAACAAAGACAGCATTTGTTTCCAAGCCACCTCGATCCATCGCTTGCAAATCCATCCAAGCTACGGCCTCCATCAGTAAGGTGGGAGATGGCCATTGATGTCCGGCCGGAAAAATCCGCAAACGAGTAGGAATCTGCCAATCGATTAACTGATCTTCTAACCGATACATTTCCTGAAAGTTCATATCTCGATTGCCCACCAGGCCATAATAGGCAAAATTGGATTTCTCCGTAGGACAATACGCCTGATTATTGGGTAAAGCAGCGCCACAAGCAATAACGCCAGCAACCTTGTCGGTAAGAGCCGCAACCGCTAGTGCCATTCGCGAACCGCCAGAAAAACCACTGGTATACCGACGCCTTACCTCTACAGAGAATCGTTGCTCTACATCCGCGAAGAGATAGTCTGCTGCCTCAAACATCATTTCCCAAGCTCCATTTCTCGAGTTATTTGATCCTACTAGAATATAACCATATTGCTCCGCTGCCATACGAAAACTATCCACTGGCAGAGCGCCCCTGGCAGCGGGTTCGAAGATGTAGATAATGGGCCATTTTTTCGCTGGATCGTAGTTAGATGGAAGATAATATGCATAACTATGGTGGGGCTGTTGAGCACAAGTCAAAGTGTCGACGACTAGCCCTTTTTTCAATGGCTGCGTTGTTTGCGCCAATCCAGCTTGACAAAGACTCAATAGCCCGATCAAGCCCATAAATTTTAGAAATGTCATCTGATGAATCATACCGTACCAAAGCTAAACAATTTCACTGGGCTAAAATTACAAAACAAAGGCCCATTACAGGTACGGAATTTGTAAATACCCCTTACGGGAAGGCTTCTTCCCCTTTAAAAATTCCCCTTTACCGTAAATAAAATTGTATAAAAAGCGCTTGATTCCGTCTTTTGCTTGTCAAATCTGG
>JBCCSR010000679.1:0-3983 GCA_039199865.1 Bacteroidota bacterium | reverse complement strand
TGCTCTTCCGATCTTGATAGCGTCGAATCACTTTGTAGGCACCATAAACATTGATTCTAAAGTCTTCGAGTAGTAAGTCCTCTTTGAGCGTACTGATAGGTTTCAAATTGATGGTTCCAGGGCAATACACAATCGAACCAATGTCTTCTAAGTCCGGAAGTTCGTCATTCACAACGTCCAATAGGTGTTCTTCAAAATTAGGGGATTGAATGCCCGCGCTCGTCCGACTAATATTGATACAGGCGTGTTGAGGAAGCAATTGTTCGGCTAGGGATTGGCCAATTCCATGACTGGCTCCAACGATTAATATTCGACTCATTTTCTTTTTTAGTTGGGTATTTAATGAAGCTGTTATTTCTTCGAAAATTCAGTTTAGCTAACAAATCGAATAAGGAAAAGTTGATGGTGCAGCGGCGTCTCCAAAATAAAAAACCGTCCAGAGCACATTGTATATGATCTGGACGGTTAATGCCGTTGGAATCAATTGGGTTTAGCGATTCCGCGGTAGTGCGGTTCCCTCTAGGGGAGGGGCACCATTATTGAGTAGGGACTGCTCCATTTGCATGGTTTTTTCTTCTATTGCGGCCAAGTTTTTCTGCATTGCTTGTAATTCTTGCTTGACAATGGCGAGCCCTTCTTTGTGAAACTTGGTAGGGCCGTAGGTAGAATTGCTCAAACCAATGTATAGAGAAAACATTCGTTCTCCTACGGTTGGCTTGGTTTTTTCGCCGGGTTGCCCTTTGGCAGGACTGCCATTCAAGGCCAATTCAAGAGTGATCAACTCTTTTCGAAGCTCATGCAATTGGTTATCGAGGGGTCCAGGAACTGCTGTTGATCGCTCCAAAGCAGTATACATGGCTTTGACTTTCTTTTTGGCATTGCCTAACGAAAGTCGTGTCGACGAACTTTGACTAACGGCTTCTTCATAAGATCGCCAGAATTTAGCCAATTCGTCTGGACTAGCTCCTTTAAGTGCCCCTTGCCTTAGGGGAACAACTTCGAAAGATTGGGGCGTCGAAAGCTCACTGATGATCCCATTGACCTCACGAGCCATGCTTACCGTATAGGTTCCTGGAGGAGCCAACATGCCTCTGGGTTGGAAATCCCGTTGGACATTGGGGGCATTCAGTCGAATGGCATTGGGGGCAGGGTAGTGTAGATCCCAAGCGACTCGATGGAATCCTTTGCTGGCTGCTCCCTTGATCCTACGTACGACATTGCCTTGATTGTCTTTGACCGTCAACCAAATCTTGGGTTCCATTTCAGCTGCTTCCGCATTGATGGTCTCCCAGCCAGGAAAGGGAATGTCTTTTTTGTCTTTAGCCAACTCTTTTTCCTTTTCCGTTCGTTGTGACTTTTGCGTCTTTGATCCCTCTTTGAGATAGTAAGAGAAGACGGCGCCAAAGGGGGGATTGGGCGCGACAAAGTGGCTGGCGCCCATACTGCCTCGTGGACCACTAAAACCAATATCAGGTCGGGGAATGTACCACCATGCTTTGCGGCTGGTAAAAAGGGTAGCGGGTGCTTCCATCTGTTGAGCGGAGAGCTCTCGTAAGAGACTGTAATCGTCCAATACATAGAATCCACGACCAAAAGTAGCCAAGACCAAATCGTTTTCTCTACGTTGAATGGCGAGATCTCGAACCGAAATGGTAGGCATTCCCCCTTTGAGCTTGGTCCATTTCTGTCCACCATCAATGGAGAAATAAAGGCCGAATTCAGTCCCAGCAAACAACAGATTGGCTTGTTCGTGATCTTGGACCATGCGCCAAACCAGTGTTCGATCGGGAAGATTTCCCCGAATGGAGGTCCAGGTTTTTCCTCGATCTTTACTTTTGATCAAATAAGGGGTAAAGTCACCATACTTATGATTGTCCAAAGCAGCATAAACGGTATTGACATCGAATAGGTCCGCTTTGATGTCGTTGACAAAAGCAGTTGCTGGAATGCCATTGATGCTGCCCGCTTCAATTTTGCGCCAGTTGTTTCCACCATCCTCACTCACTTGAATGATGCCATCATCCGTACCAGCATAAAGTAAGCCCTCCTGTTTGGGAGACTCTGCTAGAGAAGTGATGGTATTGTAATTGGACATGGCCAGTACATCCCAGGGCGCATCCCAACTTTGGGTATTTCCCATGATGGGCAAAGCAAAACGTTCTTGATTGCGGGTCAAGTCAGTGGAAATAGCGGTCCACTCATCTCCTCGATTGTCGGAACGCCAAACCCTTTGTGAGGCAAAATAAATTCGAGTAGGGGAGTGGGGACTCACCAAGATGGGCGCATCCCAATTGAAACGTTCATAGTCTTCCCCGGCAGCGGGCTGGGGTTGAATGTCCATAACTTCACCGGTACTCAAGTCCACCCTGGAGAGGGTTCCTTCTTGTCGTTCCGCATACATGATATCGGGGTTGCCGGGTTCAGTGGCTGGCTGATGGCCATCCCAGTTCAAGACAATCTTCCAATCTGAATTTTGGATGCCATGGACGTTGTCGGTTCGAGAGGGTCCACCTTGCGTACTATTGTCTTGCGTTCCACCGTAAATGTGGTAGAAGGGCTCACGATCGTCGAGGGCCACTTTATAAAATTGGGTGACGGGTAGGTTATCAATAAATCGCCAGTTCTCTGCTAGATCAAAGCTTTCGTACAAACCACCATCGGTTCCTACGAGTAAATAGTCGGGATCATCAGCTCGGAAAGCGATGGCGTGATTGTCAGAATGTTTGTATTTCTCTTTCATTCGACGGAAGTTTTTTCCACCATTTTCTGAAATTTGCATCCTCACATCCACCAGATAAATGCGGTCGAATTGATGAGGGGAGGCGTACAATTCTTGATAATAATGTGGGCCAGTTGCACCGGATACTGCGTCCGAACGTTTTTCCCAGCTCGATCCTCGATTGGTAGATCGATAAACTCCGCCGGTACGTCGGTCCAACTCAATGGCAGCATACAAGACATCGGGCTGTTGGGGAGAAATGGCTAGACCGATTTTACCCATGTTGGAGCTCGGGAGCCCGCTGGAGAGTTTTTCCCAAGTTTTTCCTCCATCGGTAGTTCGATGAATCCCTGAACCGGGGCCACCTCCCATGTAAGCTGCAACGTTGCGATGCCGTTGCCAAGTGGCCGCATAGAGATGATCGGGATTTCTGGGATCAATCAATAGATCCGTTACGCCTGTCCACTCTTCATCTCCGAGTTGGCGGGTCCAGGTTTTTCCTCCATCGGTACTTTGGTATAAACCGCGTTCCCCACCTTTATTCCACAATGGTCCTTGGGCCGCTACCCAAATGGTATTTGAATTGTTAGGATGAACGATGATTTTGGAAATGTGCTCTGATTTTTTCAAACCCATGTTCTTCCAACTTTTCCCTCCATCATCGCTACGATAGACGCCATCTCCATAGCCAACATGCCGTCCTCCGACATTTTCGCCCGTCCCTACCCAGATGATATGTGGATTGTTGGGGTCAATACTGATGCAGCCAATGGAGTAGACGCTTTGACCGTCAAAAATGGGAGTCCAAGTCACACCGGCATTCTGAGTCTTCCAGACACCACCTGATCCGACCGCTACGTACCAGACACTATCATCGTCTGGATGAATGGCAATATCGGCAATTCGCCCCGACATAAAGGCCGGGCCAAGACTTCTTAGTTTGAGGCCTTTGAAAGCATCATCCGCAAAAGGATCCTTTTTTTGATCTTGTGCAGTTGATAAAAGTGAAAAGCAAAGAAAACACAAAAGAGAAAGGTATTTACTCATGGCAACTAATTTTAAGGTGAATATTTTGCTGAGGGATTAAATTGGCAATACTAAGTTGGGAATTTGTGCTGAATTGGCAAAATCTAAGTCCATTTTTATTGTGCTTTTGCTAGAAACCGGACCTATCAATTGATATTATAATATTTTTTTATTTTAGCAAGAAAAACCATGCGACTTGAAAACAGCCCCAGTGTAGAGAAGGCAGAAGAACAGCTAC
>JBCCSR010000678.1:0-3991 GCA_039199865.1 Bacteroidota bacterium | reverse complement strand
CGGGTTCGTTTATCTGGTTCATCATTGTCAAAATAAAGTGCCAAGGGAAGGAAATCTTCTAACTTAGTAGGGACTGGAGGAGTCGTCTCATTTGGAATCGGTAAAGGATCTGGCTCGGATGGAAGGGGGTCCAACTGAGGTTCAATTGCTGGAATATCTACATCTACCAAGAGCGAATCAAGGGGTTCTTCTGGAAGCTCCTCAACTGGATCCTGAGGATGAATTTTTACTTTGTAAATATCATTGCAACAAACTTTATTGTCTTTTTCCAAATAAAAGGCGCCTAGCCGATTGGAGGACAAATAAGCTTGGGTAGAATCTGCATTCAAAAAATAGTAAACATCGTTGTAACTCGAATTGAGTGGCGTCCCAGTATGCCGGACGGCCGACCAGTCGCTTCCCTCCCAATTGGTCAGAAAAATATCGTAGCCTCCCATTCCCCGATAGCCTTCAGAACTGAAAAATAAACTATTGGAGGCCAAGTGATAAAAAGGGGTAATGTCATTTTCTTCGGAATTGATCCCCTCCAGATTAACTGGTTTGCCAAGTTTGCCTTTGGCCTCCAAAGGAGCATACCAAAGGTCAAGTTTTCCTTGTCCTTCCGGACGATCCGAGACAAAATAAAGTACTTCTTTACCGTTCTCAGGATTTCGTCCAATGTTGGGATGAGTAGCAGTAAATCCGGGAGCATTAATGGTGGCTGGCAATTTTTTGGCCTTCCCCCAACGCTTCCGCTTGCCTTTTTCTCGATAATAAATTTGACAACGGATATCAACCTCTCCCACGTACTGACAAATGGTGTAATAAATGCGCTTACCATCCAAGCTAAAGGTCGTATGTGCCGTCAGCTTCTCTTTTTCATTAAAGCCTCTTCTCAAGGGCTTTCCCTTGCTCCCCCGCACCGAAGTCAAGACCTTGGTCAATCGACGAGGAGGTTGATGCTCATCATTGCGGTTTTCAAAACGATAGGAGGAATAATAGAGTGTATCACCAGAGAGATAGGGACCAAATTCGGAATAGGCAGAGTTGACCCGCTTATTCAATTGATCAATGCTTAGCTTGTGTGGTTTTTCCAATTCTGCCTGCGCCCAGGTACAATCTTCAATTGCCGTCTTTGCTTTTTGCGCATAAAGCTGATTACCGCTTCCTCCCCCCGCGAGGTACTCTTCCAAAAGCTGCCTGGCAGCACCATAATCTCCTCGTTGTTTTTCAACGATTGCCATCCAATATTTGGCCAGGGGAAATTCGCTGGCCTTTTCACTATCTAAAACACTTTGATAGTAAGCTCCGGCAATTTCGAGCGCCTGATACATTCGAGCAGCTTCTGCGTATTTGTATAAAAACTGGGGATTGTCTTCATCAAATTCCAAAGCCTCACCGTAGTAGGACAAAGCTGAATAGTAATTCTTGTTTTTGAAGGCTTTGTCTCCGGCCTTGACGAAGGCCTTCTTGGTTTGAGCATAGCTGGAAAGCAGACCAACGAAAAAGAGCGGGATAATCAAATACTTCCTCATGAGTCGGGGGAAATTTACAAGTCCTTGGCTTAAAAAATCGGACAAACTTTGTGTTCTTTTAAAGCTTTCACTTTGGTAATGGTATAAATAACGGCCAACTCTGGACCTCCATTGCGATCCGTTGCCACTTTAAAGTCAGATAAATTCATATCGTAACTCAAGCCCACGATCCAGGCATTGTAATGTACTTCGAAAGTAGGAATAATGGCATCATTTGTACCGATAAAACGATAGGAAGTCCCCAATTGAATGGCCAATTCCTTTCCTCTTTGTTGATTGACTCGATAGCGAAAAGCTGATCCTCCAATCAACTCCATGGAGGGTCCCTGAGATTGCCCCAAAGCATGCAGAACCAAATCCATCTTTTCGTTGATGCGAAAGCCACCTATTCCATAATAGCTGAACCGCCGAAAAAGTCGACTTTCTTTCTGATCGTCAAAACTTACATTGGGACGAGCGAGATGAAAGACCCCAAATCCAATGTCCGCCCAATAGAGGCGATCCTCTTGTTGGATGTGCCAGTTTAGGCCCGTACTCAAATCCGTGTAAAACACCTGCTCATTGCGAAAAGATTCACCATTGTCGGCGGTAGGCACAAATATATCTCCATTAAATTGGTTGCCAAAAGTGAGTTTTTCAATGCTGTAGCGACGTTGTCCCGTTCCAAACTGAAATCCAAGACTTAGCAAGTGATTTTCATTCAACTGGTGGGTATAGCTTCCGCTAAAAGTAATTTGGGTGTAGCGCATTTCGGCATCGCCAGATTTGTCATGATCAAAAATAAAACCTCCAGCAAAAAAGCCATTGCCCAACTTCCGGTGAAAATACTTCATATCAAAAGCGGCCGAGAAGGTCAGGTAAGGAATGGGAACCGATTGCCACTGTCTACGATAATTTCCCGCAAAGCGCAAGTCTCCTTTAAAAACCCCGGTTAAGGCAGGATTGATATTCAGAGGACTATGGTAGAACTGAGAAAAATGTAAATCTTGTGCTATCAGCTGGGGAGCTAGTAGCAGCGATAAACCAATGAAGAAGAGGGTAAATAGCTTTGTTTTCAAATGAAATTGCTTTTTAATCACATTCAAAAATACATTTATTTTAAAATAAATCTTCATAATTTCTAGTGAAAGCAGCGCTTTGTCCGTCTTTGGCCGATTTGATCGCGATTTACCAAAATGTTTGACATCAGTCTACGCAAAACCTATCTGGATTTTGTAGCTTTGGCAAAACTGTTGACTTATGCACCAGCACAAACTTTTTTGGATCATTTGCCTCTTCCTTTTGTCGGCCTGTCAGTCTGATCCCAACCCTAATAATTCAACGCCTACTCTTCAAAATGTAGCTCCAAGTGGGCCTCAGTTTCACTTGCTCAGTCCCCAACAAAGTGGCCTTCAATTCACCAATACTGTAAAAGAGAGTAAAGAGTTTCACCATTTGCTGTGGGAATCGGTCTATTATGGTGGTGGAGTCGCTGTCGGCGATCTCAATAATGATGGACTACCCGATTTGTACTTCACTGGCAATCAAGTTAATGATGCGCTTTACCTCAATCAAGGGAAGCTAAAATTCAAAGACATTAGCCAAAAAGCAGGGATAGATCAAAAAGCAGGTTGGTCAACGGGCGTCACCATGGTCGACATCAATGCCGATGGCTGGCTCGATATCTACGTTTGCAGATCTTGGTGGGATTTGGACAACAACAATGTGGATGGTCGACGAAATCTGCTGTGGATCAACAATCACGATCTGACCTTCACGGAAAAAGCTGCTGAATATGGTCTCGACGATCCCGCCTACTCCACCCAAGCTACTTTTCTGGATTATGATCAAGATGGAGATTTGGATATGTATCTGATGAATGCGCCTTCCAATAATTTTCAGCAAAAGTTAAAATACCAGCAGCAAAATAAAATTCCCTACGCCCTGAGTGATCATTTCTACGAAAATATGGGCAAAAACAAATTTCGAGATCGAACCAAAAAGGTGGGAATAGAAAACTACGCCTTTGGACTCGGCCTGATGGCCAGTGATATCAATCAAGACGGCTGGACGGATATTTATGTCGCTTGTGATTACGAAAAACCAGATTTGCTTTTCCTCAACAATCGCGACGGCTCCTTTCGCAATCAATCGGGAGCCACGCTCAAGCATACTAGTTATTCGTCCATGGGCTGTGATCTGGCAGATTTCAACAATGATTGCCTCTTGGAGATTGCCGTGCTCGACATGCAAGCGGCTGACCACAAAAGAGCCAAGATGAACATGCGGGCGATGAATGCCAAAACTTTTTGGAAAAATGTAGATCAAGGCTATGGTTTTCAATATATGTCTAACGCGCTTCAACTCAATAATGGTTGGGGCTTTTTTAGCGAAATCGGGCAGATGGCTGGCTTGGCAAGTACGGATTGGAGTTGGAGTCTATTGATGAATGATTTTGATAATGATGGCCATAAAGATGTCTTTATCACCAATGGCAT
>JBCCSR010000677.1:0-3993 GCA_039199865.1 Bacteroidota bacterium | reverse complement strand
GAATTACATTACTTACCCAATTTACAATATTTCAGCAAACTGATCCACCACGATCAAGTTTGTCTTGAACAATGGGAAAATTACCGTAAAGGCAGCTATCGCAATCGCTGTTACATTGCGGGCGCTAATGGGCCCTTACGGCTTTCGATTCCCTTGAAGAAAGGAAAAAATGAACAGCAAAGCATTCGAGAAGTCCAAATCGCTTACGAAGAACCTTGGGCCTCCCATCACTGGACGAGCATCCGCTCTGCCTATGGTAATGCGCCATTTTTTGACCATTACGCTGAGCAATTACAGCCCATTTTCGCAAAACAGTGGACCTATTTATTTGACTTCAACTGGCAACTACTCGAAGCAATTTGTTCAATTATTGGAATAGCAATCGATAAGCTACAAACGACTTCCACTTATGATAAAACGGTCCCTTCCCCTCTACTTGACTTCCGAAATGGCATCCACCCTAAAGCCCATTTGCGCAAAGCAGATCCCCATTTTGAAAACAAAAAATATCCGCAGGTTTTCGAGGAAAAGACGGGCTTTTTACCCAATTTGAGTATCTTGGACCTGTTGTTTTGTACTGGTCCACAAACTTTGTTGCTCCTGGAGTCGATGATTGTGGGAGACAGCAAAGTCTAAACAAAAAAGGCAGTAGATGAAGCGTCTTCTGCCCCAATAATAAATCCACCGCACATGCTACTGAGTCAGCAATTACAAAATTACCGCAGTCAAATGGATCAAATCGTCAAGGAACTGCACGAACTGACCATTGAAATTCGCCACGAGGAGTTGGAAAAAACGCTCAGCGATTTGCGCAATCGCATCAACGAGCCCTTTATGTTTGTTATCGTTGGGGAGGTAAAAGCGGGCAAAAGTAGTTTTATCAATGCATTGTTAGGGGCAGAAAAGGAAATCTGTAAAGTTGCTCCTTCTCCAATGACGGATACCATCCAGCAAATTATCTATGGAGAAGAAGAAGCAAGCGTCATGGTCAATCCTTACTTGAAAAAGATCTTTCAACCCGTTGAGATCCTCAAAGAGATCGCCATTGTCGATACTCCGGGGACCAACACCATCGTCGAGCACCACCAGGAAATCACCGAGGGCTTTATTCCCGCTTCCGATTTGATTGTCTTTGTTTTTGAAGCCAAAAATCCCTATCGACAATCGGCTTGGGAGTTCTTTGATTACATCCACAGCGACTGGCAAAAGAAAATCATTTTTGTGCTACAACAAAAAGATTTACTCAACGCAGATGACTTGGCCGTCAATGTCAAAGGCGTTTGGGATCACGCCCACAAGAAAGGTATCCAAGAACCACGTGTATTTGCCGTTTCGGCCAAAGACGAGCTAGAGCAGCGCTTGGATACCAGCGGCTTTTCCGATATTCGCAATTTTATCAAAACCCACATCACGGGGGGTAAAGCTCCTGTCCTCAAGATTCTAAACAATATTCAGACTTCAGAAAATGTGAATGAACGCATTCGCAAAGGAGTTGCTTTGCGCAAAAAACAGTGGGAAATAGATGTACAGTTTAGAAACGATATTCGGGAAACGCTCGATCAGCAGGAGGGCAAATCCAAAGCGCAAGTCGATGTCCTGGTCGAAAACTTGCTGGCAGCCTATGATCGCATTACTGGAAAGACAGAAGATGAACTGGCGGAAGGACTGGGTTTCTTTTCTCTAGTCAAACGTTCCTTTGCCGCTATGTTTAGCAAAAAAGAATCTGCGCAGGTATGGTTGGAAAGCCTAGCCAAAGACCTAGAAACTGGACTCAATAATGAACTCAAAGACAAACTCAACGACGGTGTAGTCAACATTGCCGATAGTATACAACAGATGGCCAAAATGATCGATCTAAAAATCCGCAATAGCCAGACTGTTTTAAAGAACAATCACGATATTTTTAGTGACATCGCCGAACGACGAGCAAACGTCTTAAAGGATTTACAAGAAACCTTTGCCCGTTTCTTGAGCCGTTCCGAAAATTTCACCGATGAGGCGCTGCTCGAAGATGGCAATGCCATTTCCCCTAATTTGGCAACGGGTAGTGGTATTGCGGTCATCGGAGTCATTCTCACAACCCTGACCAACGGTGCTGTTTTCGATATTACCGGGGGGATTCTCACCACCATCGGATTGCTCTTTGCCGGAGTTTCGGTCGGGTTGAAGAGACGAAAAATCATCAGTGGTTTCCAAACGGAGATTGCCAAGGGAAGAGTGCAATTAGAAGAAGAAGTGGATGAGAAACTAAAAACCTACATTCGCCATATCAAAGAAAAAATTGACAAGAACTTTGATCGTTTTGATGATCTGCTCAAAGAGGAAAAAGAACAAACGGAAGCCTTAGAACAAAAACAATTCCACCTAAAACAACGACTCCATAGCATCAAATCTACCTTGAAGGAGGAACAATCCTAGGCACTTATCCATAAATTGCCCCTGTTTATCTATTAAATGCCCAAATCGAAATTTTCTACTGTATTTTCATACTCCATTATTGCTTTCTGGGGTTATATTAAGTATAATTCTAGTCGTAACTTATTTTGATCCATTTGAATTTGCGAAGCGCAAGATATGAAGAATAAATATGTAGCCTCTACCCTAGCTTTTCTCTTTGGCACCTTTGGTGTACATCGTTTTTATCTCGGACAAAGCGTCCGAGGCACCCTCCACTTTGGTTTAGGTTTCTTTACGCTTATGCTTACGATTGTCGAAGGAGAGCCAGCAATCTTGCTACCCGCACTCATCGGCTTCATTGATTTTGTGCTGTTTCTAGTCATACCCAGGGCAGAGTTCGACGAGAAATACAATAAAAAATACCGCGCCTTCACCCGGCCACGTAACCAGGCATTTTATCAAGACAACCGTACTGACGACTACGAGCAAGATAGTCGAGTCAGACGTTCCAATTCACGTCAAAGGGTCAACATCAATCCATACAAAAGCAGTGGTGTAGCCAAATTTAATGATTATGACTATGATGGTGCGATACAGGATTTCAAAAAAGCCTTGCGCCATAAATACGATGATCCTGCTTTGCATTTCAATTTGGCTTGCTGTTATTCGATCAATGAGGCAGCGGATGAAGCTTTTTTTCATATTGACAAGGCCATTTCCTTTGGTTTTGTGAATATCGATAAAATCCATAAACACAATGCCCTTTCTTTTCTACGAACGACTGATGAGTTTGAAGCATTCGCCAAAAACGGTTATCGCTTGAACAATGCGAATCACAAAAAAACAAATGACCCGTCAGTGGCAGAAGGACAAAACACCAAAAGTGAGCTGCTCACTGAGCAAAACGATTTGCTCGATCAAATTGTCAAGTTGGGAGAACTAAGAGAGAAAGGCATTCTTACCGAAGCAGAATTTCAACTTCAAAAAGAAAAATTAATGAATCGCTAAGCGATTTTTGCCTTGTAAATGCTCCGATTGTAGATGTTTTACCATCAGGCCGGGGCATTTACAAAGCAAAGCTCAAAAAGTTTAGGAGCGCAACTGTTCGGGAACCCGTCTATCCATCACTTGCGCCCAGAAATTCCACTAAAACTGTCGTTTGTATCTGTAGATCTTGCCCGTACCTGCTTTACGATAGTGCATTTTTACCCGATCCATTTCCAGCAACAAATAGCACTGATCTCCACTCTTCTCCGCAATGCTGATGCAATTCAGCCCCCTTTCTCCCTCTTCATTGCCCAAACATGATTTTGGACAGTCTTGATACATCTGGAATGTGACCGTTTCGACCACCTTATTGTTGTACATGCGAATGATTTGGTTATCGGATATGACCAATAACTCCTTGATGTCTTCAGTATTGCGCCAGCTTCCAGCCGCTTGTTCCGCCAAACTAAGTCGATAGGTTCTACTTTTTCCGGGTTCTGTATCAACTTTGGTTTTTGTAGGAGGAAGATGTACCGTTTTAGATTCTTTTCTAGTAGCGGCAGCAAGATCATTCGTTGAAGCTGGTGTCTTGGCCGGCTTTGTTTGGGG
>JBCCSR010000676.1:0-3994 GCA_039199865.1 Bacteroidota bacterium | reverse complement strand
ATTGATGATCCCTCTTGGTACCTTAAGTCTGTGGGAGATTTCTGGAGCATTGACAAACGGTACGCTCAAGCCTTACCAGCCAAATCGAGCGCCACATCAATAATCATATCCTCCTGCCCACCAACCATTTTGCGCTTGCCCAGTTCGTTCAAAAGCGTACGCGTATCTAAGCCATATTTTTGCGCCGCTCTTTCAGAATGAAGTAAAAAACTAGAGTAAACCCCAGCATAGCCCAGCGAAAGCGTTTCCCGATCTACTTGCACCGGACGTTCCTGCAATGGCCGAATAACATCATCGGCCAAATCCATCAACTGAAATAGATCCGCATTGTTTTCGGCGCCCATCTTGTTGAGGTAAGCGATGAGGACTTCCAGTGGACAGTTGCCCGCGCCAGCCCCCATGCCTGCCAAGGACGCATCGAGTCGAGTGGCCCCTTCTTCCATGGCAACAATGGTATTGGCCACTCCCAAAGACAAATTGTGGTGACAATGAATCCCGATTTCCGTTTCGGGTTTGAGGTGATCTTTAAATGCTTTGATTCGGTCTCGTACGCCATCCATCAGCAAAGCCCCCGCCGAATCGGTGACGTAAACGCATCGTGCACCGTAGCTTTCCATGAGTTGAGCTTGTTGGGCCAGGCCTTTGGCATCGTTCATGTGGGCCATCATGAGAAATCCGGAAACGTCCATATCCATATTGCGCGCCGCCTCGATATGTTGGGCCGAGATATCGGCTTCCGTCGAATGGGTGGCAATACGAACGGATTCGACGCCAAGGGCTCTCGCCCTTTTGAGGTCTTCAATCGTTCCGATGCCGGGGATCAGTAGGGTAGTGAGTTTGGCGTGTGTCAAGTGCTCGGCAATGCCTTCCAACCAATCCCAGTCGGTATGCGCACCAAAACCATAGTTGAAGCTACCCCCAGTCAATCCGTCTCCGTGCGAAATTTCTATGGCATCCACCCGAGCTTTGTCGAGTGCAATAGCGATGTCTTTAATTTGTTGTTTGCTATATTGGTGGCGAATGGGATGCATCCCATCTCGGAGGGTGACGTCTTGAATGTAAAGGGCCTGAGGCATATGCTTACTGCTTTATTTGAACGGTTTTAAAAAGCGATTGACGAATGATTTGTTGGATGACTTTTATCTCTGTACTGAGTTTGAAGTTTTTATGGATTCTTACTCCGTGATTTATCCTTCCACTAGTTTTTCTCCCGTTGCCAAAGCCGCACTTGTCATAATATCCAAATTTCCTGCATACTCCGGCAAATAATGTCCTGCTCCCACAACTTGCAAGAGAATAGTGGTTTTTAAACCATGGCGATAGCCCAGGCCTTCAATAAAGACGGGCTGCTCCTCCGGGATATCATCGAATTGAACGGCTTGATGCAAAGTATATCCGGGGACATAATTTTGTACCGCCTTGACCATTTCCTGAATGCTATTGCGGATGGCTGCTCGATCTGCAGCCTCACTTAGTGTAAACACCGTGTCTCGCATAACAACTGGAGGTTCGGCAGGATTCAAAATAATAATGGCCTTCCCTTTGTCGGCACCACCAACTTTTTCGATGGCATGCGCAGTCGTTTCGGTAAACTCATCAATGTTGGCTCTGGTGCCCGGCCCGGCCGACTTACTGGCAATAGAAGCGACGATTTCTCCATAATGAACTTTGGCCACTCTGTTGACTGCAGCCACCATCGGGATAGTGGCCTGGCCACCACAAGTGACCATATTGACATTTCGGACATTGCGGCTCACATCAAAATTGACGGGTGGAACGAGAAATGGACCGATGGCTGCTGGCGTCAAATCAATGATGCGCTTGTCTGGATATTTTTCGACGATTCCCCAATTGTAGTGATGGGCCTTGGCCGAGGTGGCATCAAAAATGATTTTGATCTCTTCCCATTCTGGCATCGCCTCCAGCCCCGCTAGTCCCTTCGCCGTCGTTGTGAATCCCATTCTTTTGGCTCTGGCCAAACCATCCGAATTAGGGTCAATTCCTACCATAGCGGCCATTTCCAACTGCTGGGCTTTTCGCATGATTTTGATCATCAAATCGGTACCGATATTTCCCGATCCGACAATGGCTACCTTTGTTTTTTTCATTTGATCCGTATTATTTCCCTAGCCTTGCGGCAAATAAGCAACTGCTTTGATTTCAATCAATAAATTGGGATGGGGCAATTGATGGACCGCGACGGTGGTTCGGGTAGGTCCTGTTTCGTGATTGAAAAAAGTGGCATAGACCTCGTTGTAACCTTTGAAATCATCCATGTTGACAAGGAAACTTATGATGTCAATTAGGTGAGACAGATTGGCACCTTCCCCTTTGAGCAATTCGCCTATGTTTTCGATGACTGCTTTGGTTTGGGCACGGATATCTAGCTGCCAATTTCCATTTTCATCTTGTACGGCACCAACGTGCGTATTGTCTTTCCTACGGCTACTGGTTCCGGAGACGTAGATGAAATCGCCGACTCGTTTGACGTGTGGATAATTGCCTAGGGGTTTTGCTTTGTCTTTTAGTACTTTACCTTTCATACGTTTCTGATTTTTTTATGCTATAAATTGGACACTCACTTCTCCTGCACCCTCAATGCTGACGTGAAATTCATCGCCCGCTTTTGCGGAAACCATTGGACCCAGTGCACCAGTGAAAATGACCTCTCCCGCTTTCATCGGACGGCCCATTTGGGCCAACTTTTGTGCCAGCCAAAGCGTCGCATTGATCGGAGAGCCGAGACAATTTTTCCCCAAGCCTTCGGATACTTTTTTGCCTTTATTGGTCATGAGCATTTTACAATTGAGCAAGTCAATCTGATCCAATTTTACGGGCTGATGCCCGACTACCCAATGACTGGCCGAGGCATTGTCGGCAATGGTGTCCGTTATTTTGATGTCCCAGTTTTTGATTCGACTCCCAACGATTTCGATGGCGGCCAAAGCGTAATCAATGGCAGATAGAATATCAATCGAAGTCAAATGTTTCGCATCGAGATCTTGACCCAGCACAAACGCAATTTCTGCCTCTGCCCTTGGTTGCATCAGTTCTCTCATCGATATTTCACCACCGTTCATCACTTCTTTGTCCTGCCAGAGCATGCCAAAATCAGGTTGGTTGACTCCCAATTGATGTTGGACAACAGGAGCGGTCAAACCAATTTTTCGACCAACGATTCGAGCGCCTTGAGCCATTCGTAAAGCGGTATTGATTTCCTGAACCGCATAGGCTTTCTCAATGTCAGTCGCACCGATCAAATTACGGATGGGTTCACAAAGCCTCTTTTTCGCTTCGGCTTCTCTTAGCCTTTTGGCGGCGGCGGCTACGTTCTTATTCATGGTTAGTTTTTTGGCAATGTAGGGAAAATGGTTACAAAGTTAAGGTCATCAACTGTTGGTGGTAATCTGCTAGAGGAATTTGATCGAAATCTTCTCGGCTACACATTTTCAACAATAAATCATCTTGCCTTCTACCCCGTTTCATGGCTTGTTCGTAGGGAAGATTGGCTTGGAAAGTGACCAAGGAATATTTGGAATAATAATCCGGAAATTGCTGTTCCAACTGCATTTCGATTTGACGCTTTCTCATAAAGTTGACGTCGTCAACGTGATCGCGCATTTCGTAAAAGTTGTCGATTGCTAGGTCTGCAATGGCATTGGCATTGTGCCTTCTTTTTTCCTGAAAATTGATGAATACTTTTTCCCAGTCGCTTTCAAAGTCTTCCAGAGTCTCGTCAAAAATTCGTACATCTTCCAAGGAGGCATTCATCCCTTGTCCGTAAAAAGGAACGATGGCATGAGAGGCATCGCCCATAAGTAAGGCCTTGCCGTAGGCTTGCCATGGATAACATTTGATGGTGCCCAGCGTACCAACTGGATTTTCAAAATATTCTTGGTACAAATGTGGGATGTAGGGGAGGAGACTTGGATAATACTTTTCGAAAAAAGCCTTTAGTTTTTCTTTTGTATTTAAAGTGTTGAATCCAGCTTCT
>JBCCSR010000675.1:0-3996 GCA_039199865.1 Bacteroidota bacterium | reverse complement strand
ATGATTAAGGACAGCCGATTAGCTGCTCCTTAATCATCCTCAAAATTAACGAAGAAATATAAAGCTATGAAAATAGGTTGATGTTGGAACGCCTTATTTCCAGGTGTATAGCCGAAGAGCTGCATCATTGCAAGTGACCAATACTGCCTTCTGCTTACCTACGCGAATCGATTCCATATTTTTCACATCGTAGGGAACTACAAAACCGCTTTCTGTGGGCGGCACCGCTTCAAAGCTATGGTCCGGTTTCCCTTTCAGCAATAATCCGATAGAAGCATCTGCACGTGTCGTTTCTGCTTCGGATCCATACATGTTACCTGCCAGTAGTAAGTCGATATGCCCATCTCCATTAAAATCATCAGAAATGATTCCATTGACAGTAGAAAACTGAGCTTCAACGGGTAATTTTTGAATGCTATAGCTGCCGCCATTATTGACCAAGATTACGGACTCAAATAATTTGGCTTCGTAATGCAAGGCTTCTCCAATTCTCGATCCCAGGATATCATCGACGCTGGCATCTGCGAAGGCATTGTAAGAGGGAAATTTTTGGGCAACAAAAGGCATTTGTTCCGAAGAGCATTGTCGTCCTCGAATGGGGACTCGAGTGTTTCCATCATATTTTGCCAAGACAATATCCATCGTCTGATTGCCATCAAAATCATCGCAATAAACGTGGAAAGGTTTCTCTTCGGTAGCGTGGAATTTATAGTTCAACCCCAGATTACCCACCACCAAGTCAGCATCGCCATCGCCATCGAAATCGGTTTCCACAATCTCATTCCACCAGCCCGTGGTGTTGCTCATCCCGTATTGATGGGTCACTTCAACGAAAGCTCCATTCTGATTTTTAAAGAACTTGATGGGCATCCACTCTCCGACTACGATTAAATCTTCGGCCCCGTCTTGATCAAAATCCGTCCAAACTGCGGAGGTCACCATCCCCTGTAAGACCATTTCACGAGAAGTTTCCATGGCAACTTCCGTAAACACGCCCTTGTCATTCCTAAATAAATAACTTTGCGTAGAATAAGGATAAATATTGGGAATCACCCGACCACCAACGAAGAGATCGAGATCTCCATCTTTATCGTAATCATGCGCTTTTACACAGGAACCACTGGCCAGGATTTGCGGTAAATTTTTGGACTTGCTAAAATTACCTTTGCCATCATTGAGGTAGAGTCGATCTTGGTAAAAGGCATGTTTTGCGGGTAGCTCTGTTCCACCACTCACCACGTACAAATCGGCATCGCCATCCTGATCGGCATCAAAGAAAAGGGCATCCATGTCTTCGTGAACTTTGTCTTGGGTAAAAGCGGCTACGTTTTTTTGTTTGAAGCCCTTGGTACCCTGTAAATAAAGTCCTCCGGCTTGATCCTTGGCCCCACCCACATAAAAATCATCTTTGCCATCGCCATTGACATCTCCGACAGCTGTGAATGGTCCCAATTGGGAAAGTTTATGAGGCAGTAAAACCTGTACCTCATAATCATCAAACTCATTTTCCTGATGCACAAAGGGAGGAGCAATCATCTTGGCAGACTGCTCAACAAGCAATGGCTTTGGCCCAGGTTGATTCACTTTTTTCCCGTTGGCCGTTTTCTGATCGATTGTAAGTACCTGGTTGCCCTCAATATTGGTCAACCGACTCACTTGACCATTCAACCAAGTCACCTCAATTTCATCCACTTTAGTATCTTTTCCAAGGCCAAAATGGACAATGGGCTCTGTACTAGATTGGTAACCTCGAACCATAATCATTTCCTGATACTGCTGTTGCCCTCCATGTTTGATACTGACTTTTGCCCCAATTCCGTGCTGATTGAATAGACTCCCTTTCAAACGGAGCCGCAAGTAGTTATTTCCGGTTTGGCTACGATTTTCGTAAACCATTGCGGGATCATCCAAGTTATTCAATACCAAATCCAGATCGCCATCCAAGTCAAGATCAGCTGCTGCCGCTCCTTGAGTCAGTGTCTCCTGACTCAGTCCCCATTCGCCACTTTTTTTGTCAAAAGTAAGGTCACCATTATTTTGGTAAATGTAATTGGTCAACTTGGTGGAGGGCATGATTTCATACAAATCATAGAGCGGAACATTGCCCTTATTTTTATGAATGATTTTTGCACTTTCCTTGGCAAAATCCTTATCGAAAACGTCTCGCTTATAACCATTGGCAATAAAGATATCCTTCAATCCATCGTTGTCATAATCGGAAACCAAGCAAGCCCAGCTCCAATCCGTTTTCGCCACCCCCGACAATTGGGAAATTTCACTAAAGTGTTTATTTCCCCGATTGAGTTGTAGCGAGTTGTGCATGTATTGATAATGAAGCCCCATTTGGGTCATCTCAGCAAAGCGTTCGGGATTCATACTGGCCATATTCGTCTTCGATCGCTTGTAATCTTCTGGCAACATCTCGGTTGTCATGATATCCGACCAACCGTCATTGTTGATGTCTGCAATGTCGACGCCCATGGCAAACAAAGAAATGTGGGAAGTCATTTCCTTAATGCTTTCCTTGAAGGTTCCATTTCCTTGGTTCAAATACAGAAAATCTGGCTCATCATAGTCATTCGTCACATAAATATCTACCCAACCATCTTTATCGACATCAGCAGTTACAATCCCCAACCCATGGCTGTAATTGACAATCCCCGCTTTTTTGCCAATTTCCGTAAAGGAGTTTTTGCCATTATTGCGGTACAATTTATCCCGAGTAGGCTCCGGTGGATTGGCCACCTTTTGATCCCGATTTTTTATTGGCCGACCAAATTCCATTGGATGGTTGGTAATGTAGACATCGAGATCCCCATCTTTGTCATAATCAAAAAAGGAGGCCTGAATCGAATAGCCATTTTCTGCCAAGCCATAGTCTTGCGCTTTTTCCTCAAAGGTACCATCGCCTTTATTGATATAAAGTAGGTTGCGACGATCGTAATTGCCTTTTTTACGCCAATCGGATTTGCAAACATAGATATCGAGCCAGCCATCGTTGTTGATATCCACCATACTCACGCCCGTGTACCAACCTTCATCGGCAGCGACTCCCGCCTTTTCCGTCACGTCTTCAAACTTGAGATTCCCTTTGTTTAGATACAATTTATTGGGCACCTCATTGCCCGAAAAATAAAGATCAGGTAGTCCGTCGTTGTTGATATCGCCAATGGCAACGCCTCCCCCGTTGTAGATGTACTCAAAGTTCAGATAATTCTGTTCGACATCTTCTGTCAAATTATTGGCAAATTGGACCCCACTCTCTGAAGGAGAAAGTAGGACGTATTGGCCATCCGCTTTTTTATTAGACTGAGCACTATTTTGTGAAGTTTCCGAAGGAGCTTCTTTTGTTTCAGAGTCAGATTGACAAGCAAAGAAGGTAAGGGATAGAGAAAGTAATAAACAATTAATAGTCAATAATCGTATACACTTCATGGAACAATAATTTAATTTTAGTAACCGGTAAAAGTTTAGTGATTCAAAGGGCCTAAAACCCTCAGATACATATGCAAAAATAAGACCTTTATTTTGATTTAGGTAAAAACAGTAAAAATGCTTGGATTCGTGGCTTTTTGAGCGGAATACATTCCTCATTTTAGAGAGCTGAAGTACAAAATGATTGGAGCTAGAGAAGGGGTGGGGCTTTGGCAGGGTGGGGCTTTGGCAGGGTGGGGCTTTGGCAGGGTGGGGCTTCCCACCCTCGTCCGCCACCGCCGCCAGCCAAACTGACGCAATTGCTTAAAATTAAGCATACCTCCGGCTTCCCTGCATCGGCCATCGAGGGTAATACCATATCAAATTGAACGTTCTTACAATCAGTGTCAAGATGAGCAGTTGCTCTAAAAAATGAGCCAAAGCCAACTTTCAAATGATTGCTGATCTGTATATAGACGCAGTACCTCCCCAAATTCCATAAATTCAAAGCCATTTTTTTCACATTTTTATTTAACAAATACTTATTATATTTAATTTTCATTGATCATAGGAACAAATTTT
>JBCCSR010000674.1:0-4001 GCA_039199865.1 Bacteroidota bacterium | reverse complement strand
GCCCAACATCAAATCATTGAGATGGGAATTCGATTACGAACATTTACCAACTACTTTATTGATGAGAGTGAAGCCAATTTTAAAAAGCCAATTTTGGAAAAGCTAAAGGCTGGTGTAAATTTTCATTGTTATATTCTCACTAAAAATGGAAGATTCGCTGCGGACTACTTTAAAGACAGGGCAAAAGTACAAGCTGGCGAAGAAGAGGCCTACAAGGAAATGACTTTGGTCAGAGACAAGCTATGCTACATCTTAAAGGCAATAAACGAAGAAGATACGAAAGGAAAAATGCACTTGTATCAGTATAACTGTTTTCCTTACTTCCATGCCACCGCCATTGATCTTGATCGCGTTTTTGGTAAAATCTGTATTACTCAATATTTATACGGAATTAGCCGTGCCAACTCTCCCAGGTTTAAACTTAACCAAAAGAAAAATATGAATGCATATGGTATCTACAAAAAATCAATCAAGTCAATAATATCGCAATCCCAAAAAATCAATCTAGAGAACATCCCTCCCCCAAACGAATCAAATAGACAAAGCCCTCCCTCCTAAACCCTCTATCCACCACCCTATCAACTTCTTGAATGACATAAGCGGAGTTGATAGGGCGATGGGTTAAGAGGGAATTCGTTTTATCCAACTCGGTGTCTTAACATGACACGTACGTTTCACCAGCAAGTCCTATGCATTTCACTCTAAAATATGGGCGTTCTCAAAAAAATGGTACGAAAGCATTTAGATCCCGATTGGACCAAATGGACAGTGGAACAAGCCAAACAGATCTTTGCAGCATTTAACCTCGACCATCCCGTCTGGCAACTGGAACATTCAGGGACGCGATTTTGAGATGGAAAATGGTCATCCATCCCGAATTGATTTAGGTTATTGCAGATCCCCAAAAAAATGAGGATCATTGGTGATGGATCGTTCAATCACCAGGGTTCATTCTTTTGGTGTTTCCTCCTTGCTTTGCTGCAAGAAGGCATCCAATTCACGGTACAAGTATTTTTCGGTGGAGATGATTTCTTGCATCAGTAGCATCAGTACTTCTTTCTTTTCTTGGCTGGTACTTTTAATGTTGTTGATCATAAAGTCCATCAGTTTTTCTTGCTTGAGTTCGAGATTTTTTTTGGATGCATCGATCTCCGATAGGGTGGACAACTTTTCAAATTCAATCAATTCAATTTTCGTACTGGCAATGGCTTTCCACGAGCTGTTCTTGATCAAGGGGCCATGAATTCCATCGGCTTTTCGAATGATTGCAAACATGGAAACGGTTTCATCACTCATGTACCTTTTTAAACTGTCAATCAGTACCTGTTGCTTTGGTATTTTTTCTTTGATGTCTATTCTGCTTGCTTCCAACTCATTTTCAATGGAGATGAAAATTCGATCCAGGTAATTTTTATCCTTTCGATCTTCATTCCAATTGTTGATGACCAAGGCAACTAAAATGCCCAGGATGACGGGAACGATGTCTCTGATTAATTTGCCGAGTTGCTTCATTGCTTGTTGTTTTTCCTCGTTTTGATAAGCCTTATTTTTGTATAAAAATAAACTTCTTTTAAATTAAAACCTTTGAAACTGCTTTTCCTTATTGTTTTGGTTTCCTTTTGTCACTAAGCAAATCGATCTTTTGGCCCTTTGATCAACAAAGTAAAAGGCTATCATAGGTAGGAGGAACCGCAAGTTGATAAGAGGATAATTGTCCAGATTACTTTTATCTGTCACCATGTTTACCCCTAATTATACATCAGGAGCTACTTTTTGACATTCACTGGAGATGAAGTGATTGCGCGTACAAATGGAAGGATTTTTTATTGAGGGAACCATCGATTTTTGGCGGCCAACACCGAGGCTTCTGTTTTGGAATGTACATTGAGTTTGCGATAAATATTTTCGACGTGACTACTTACCGTCTTGTGGGAAATGAACAATTCCTGGCCAATGCTTTGATAACTTTTTCCGGAGGAGAGCAATTCCAGAATTTCAATTTCTCTTTTGGTCAGGTGGTAGTCTTCGGGATTTTTGTGCTTGGGAGAAAGCTGGGGCTTTCGCAAAAAGGCCAAAGTTTTGGCCGCTACCGTTGGTGACATAGGCATCCGACCTTCCAGCACATTTTCGATTGCTTCGACGATTTTCTTGGGCCTTTCGTCTTTTAGCAAGTAGCCATCTGCACCCGCTTGAATGGCTTTGAAAATTTTGTCTTCCTGTTCAAAGACCGTTAACATCAGTATTTTGATGTGGAGAAATTGAGCCTTGAGGAGGAGCGTTGCGGTGATCCCGTCCATTTTTCGCATTTCGATATCCATCAGGATCACTTGAGGTACTTCACTGTTGTGCTTTAGTTTTTCCACTACCTCTTCTCCATCCTGCGCTACAAAGAGGACGTTTATGGTTCCGAAGACTTTGAAAATTTGCTGTAAGTTTTTACAGATGTCTATCTTATCATCGACTATTGCAATTGAGATCATAAACAGTTGAGGTTTTCATTGTGCTTAAGCATTAAACGAATTTCGCCAGCCTAAAATACGACTACTGATCAAAAGAAGATTGGCTTTTCTCCATGTTTTGTCTAAAATGGGGTACTTACCCGAGTAGTCTGGCCGTGCTTGTGAATACGCACACAAGTACCATTCGGACCATGTTTTTCAATAGAAAAATGAGCGCCGATTTCCTTGGCCCGAAAATTCATATTTTCCAAACCATAATGACCCAATTTCCCACTGGCCAAGGGGACAAAGCCTTTTCCATTGTCAATAAACTGTAGTTCGTAGCTTTCCGGTTTGACCTGAAAAGAAATAGTAGCTTCGCTTGCTTCGGCGTGTTTGATCATATTTTGTATGGCCTCCTGGCCGATGCGAAATAGATGTAGCACTTCCTTGGAAGACAATGTCCAGTCTTCCTCAATTGTGGTTTGCACATTAAATACCATTTCAATTCCCTCCAATCGTTGGACATAACTTTGGATTTTATTTGCTAAGTCTTGTATGGAAAACTCATCCTTTTGCAGTGCCCAAATGGTATCTCGTAGGAGTTTCATGGTATTGCGGGTTTCCCCACTAATGTCTTCGATTTTCTGAGCATCGTTTTCATCCTCAGATTGATGAGCCGCCAGGTCTAGTCGATAAGTGATATTGGTGAGTTGTGCACCGATATTGTCGTGGAGGTCTCGAGAGATGCGTTCGCGTTCGGTTTGTAGTTCGCGTTCTAATTGGAGTGCCGCCAATCGCTTTTTGTTTTTTTGCTGAAAATACCAAGCCACGACTCCACCAACCAAAGCGATGCCGAGGATAACTTCCAAGAGAATTGCCCACCAACGGAGCCAGAGTGGAGCCAAAATTTTAAACTTTGTAATGGTCTTAATCTCGTCTTGTAAGCCATCAGGATTGATGGAAAGGGCTTGTAGCGTGTAAGTTCCCCAAGACAAATTTTCGAATTGAAAAGTGGTGTTGGGGTTCGCCTTATTCCAATTGTCTCCATTCTCTACTAAACGGAAATAACATTCATTGGCCTTGGTACGCGTGTAACTTGGCAATGAAAAATGAATGCGAATGGAATTATTGCTTGCGTCCAGTACGTTCACTTTTGATCGATCCAACACACCAATTTTGCTTTCCACGGATTCTATCACCAAAGGAATTGGATTGGACATCAATTGTATTTTGTTGAGGTCTAAAACAAACGCACCCGTTGTGGATGCGACAAGAACTCGGTGATGCCTTGCATCATAGGCGACATCATACACACGCCCTTCCGGTGTTTTTTGAAAAGTTAGGCTTTTAATGGCCTGCCATTTTTGATTTTTCCAATGGTGTAAATAGGCATCTGAAAAGGCCCAGAGTTGTTGGTTTTTGTCTTTGAAAAAAGCAGTAATGCGTTTTCCCGTCAATCCATCAGCGGAAGTATAGTTGGTAAGATGATCTTGTCCGTCCCAGAGCGTTGCACCATTTTCCGCACCAATCCATACACTATCGGGAGTATTTTCAAAAATT
>JBCCSR010000673.1:0-4014 GCA_039199865.1 Bacteroidota bacterium | reverse complement strand
GGGACAAAAAGACTTTCAACAGTTGAGCATTGTTAGAAGGATGATTCGACAGCTAAATATTCCGACTCAGCTGGTGATGTGTCCAATTATTCGAGAGGCAGATGGCTTGGCCATGAGCTCACGCAATCGACGATTGCCGGCAGAAGACCGTCAGCGAGCGACTTTATTGTATCGCATACTCCGAGAGGCCCAACAGGAAATGGAGTACAAGACGGCCAATGAAATAGTAGTTGCAGCACTGAAAAAACTCTCCGTTCCCGGCTTCAAGCCTGAATATTTTGATATTGTAGATGCCGATACACTACTTCCAATCAAAGATTTTGCGGATACCAGCTTTATCATTGCTTGTCTGGCGGTGTGGGTAGGAGAGATTCGGCTCATTGACAACTTGATTTTGAAAGGGGCTCCTACTACCGGCGAATAGTCAAGCCATTTTTGGCTGGGCATCAAAAGGAAAAAATTTGTAGTTTTGTGGCCTATGTGGATACAAAGATTCAAATCAAAGATACATCGAGCTACCGTTACAGAAGCTGACCTCAATTACATTGGCAGTATTACAATTGACGAGGACTTGATGGAAGCAGCCAATATTATAGACGGAGAGCGTGTGCAGATCGTCAATAATAACAATGGAGAACGCTTGGAAACCTATGTCATTACCGGTGAACGAGGTTCCGGAATTATTTGTCTGAATGGAGCTGCCGCCCGCAAAGTAGCAGTGGGAGATATTGTCATCATCATTTCTTATGTCTGGATGGACTTTGAAGCGGCCAAAACTTTCCAGCCAATTACAGTGATGCCAGATGCGAATAACCGACTGGCTCAATAAACTTCTCTCTCCCAAAATCTATCTGACTTGAAGCAATATCTGATCAATTTTCTCAAGTTCTCAGTTTTTCTGGGAATTGGAATCGCTATTCTGTATTGGGTTTACCTCCAGCAAGAAGCAGCCTACCAAGAAGACTGTGCCCTAAAAGGCATTGCTGCCACCGACTGTAGTCTAATCCAAAAGATTATTGACGATTTTAAAGTAGTAAATTATGCTTGGATTTTGGTTGTGGTTTTGGCCTTTTGCATCAGCAACTTGAGCCGAGCCATTCGCTGGCGAATGTTGCTTCGACCATTGGGCTATGAAACGCGTCTATCGAATGCTTTCTTGACCATCATGATTGGCTATTTTGCTAATTTGGGTTTGCCCCGATTGGGGGAAATCGTCCGGGCAGGTACAATGGCCCGGTACGAACGCATCCCGATGGAAAAAGTAGTGGGAACGGTCGTTGTTGGTCGCATTATTGATGTTATCTGTTTGCTTATCGTCATCGGTTTGGCTTTTCTCATTGAATTCGAGACTTTATGGACCTATTTGTTGGAGTATGCCGACCTTTCTAGTCTGCTGGGCGCAGCGAAATTTGGAGGTTTGTTTTTGGCGGCAGTCATTGTTTTGCTGTTCGTTTTTTGGAAACAAATCCAACAGTTGAGCATTTATCAGAAAGTGAGGAACATCATCTTCGGTTTTTTGGAGGGAATCAAAACGGTAGCCCAGCTAGAGCATCCCTTGTCGTTTCTCCTGCACAGCATCAACATCTGGGTCATGTACTTTTTGATGACTTACCTTTGCTTTTTTGCTTTTGCACCCACCGCTCATTTGGCACCAGGTGTGGGCCTCATGACTTTTGTCATGGGCGCTATAGCCATTACTATCCCTTCCCCCGGAGGTATGGGAACTTATCATTTTTTGGTGACCAGCATTCTTACGCTCTATGGAATTGCCGAAGCGGATGCTTTCTCCTTTGCCAACATTCTTTTCTTTTCCATTCAGTTGGGTGTCAATGTTTTGATTGGGCTGATTGCTTTTCTTATTTTACCAATCCTTAATCGGGGATACGATCCCCAGCTAATTGTTGACTAGAAATCGAATCATCTATTCTCAAAATGCTTTACTCATTTAGCTTTCCATTTTGAAAAAATTAGATCAAAAAATCTATTCCATGACCACGATACAAGACCGATGTCAGTCTTGGAGAGTGGCCAATCAGCGCATTGTTTTTACCAATGGTTGTTTTGATTTGTTGCATTATGGTCATCTGCATTATTTGTATCAAGCCCGCGATTTGGGGGATGTACTCGTTGTTGGGCTCAATGCTAATGCCTCCGTTAGTCGTCTGAAAGGGGCGCATCGTCCAATTAAGGATGAAAAAACTCGGATGTATTTGATGGCTGCTTTATCTTGTGTCGACGCTTTAGTTGTATTTCCAGAGGATACCCCCTTGAAACTCATTGAGTGTGTTCAACCTGACGTACTAGTACAGGGAGGCGATTGGAATATTTCGCAAATTGTTGGTGCTGATTTCGTATTGGCCCAGGGAGGGAAAGTGAAGACCTTGGCCTTTGTTGAGGGATACTCCACTAGCTTGCTTGAACAAAAGATCAAAGATCAATCCTAAAATTTAGAAGCCCCATTCGACTGACTAAGTCTGGTGCAAAATACAGGTACTGAAGAACGAGTAATCGTTATCAGAGGAAAAGACATGGCTGATCTGTTGAATCAAACAGAAGTTTCCGAACCAAATACAGAACCGAAATAAGCACGATTCATACGGGCAATATTGGTAATTGAAATTTCTTTGGGACATTCTACTTCACAAGCTCCAATATTTGAACACATTCCGAATCCTTCATCGTCCATTTGAGTAACCATTGCTTGTACTCTTTTGGTATGCTCTACTTCTCCTTGTGGCAGTAAGCCTAAGTGACTAACTTTTGCGGAGGTGAACAGCATAGCTGAGGCATTGGGACAGGCCGCTACACAAGCTCCACAGCCAATGCAGGTGGCAGCATCAAATGCCAAAGAAGCGACATCTTTTTCAATGGGAATGGAATTGCCATCTTGCGCTTGACCCGTATTCACAGAAATATATCCACCCGCTTGGATGATTCGGTCGAAGGCAGAACGATCCACGACTAAGTCTCTGATCACTGGAAATGCCTGAGCTCTCCATGGTTCTACTACAATTGTATCGCCATCCTTGAAAGATCGCATGTGCAATTGGCAAGTAGTTGTTCCTCTACTGGGCCCGTGTGGCTGGCCATTAATAACCATACTGCAAGCCCCACAAATTCCTTCTCTGCAATCGTGTTCGAAGGCAATGGGTTCTTGTTTTTGCTCAATCAAGGACTGATTCAGTACATCCATCATTTCCAGAAAAGACATGTGTTCACTAGCTTCAACCTGATGGGTTTCTAGTCGTCCTTTTTGTTGTGCATTTTTTTGACGCCAAACTTTTATCGTGAGTTTCATTTCAATACAATTTTTATGATGATCAATACAGAAAGCGCCTTGCAATAGGCATTATGTAGTGAACAAACTTATTTATAAGATCTCGTCTTCAATTCGACATTTTCAAAGTGCAGGGGCTCTTTGTGGAGAATAGGGTCTGCTTCGTCATCCCATTCCCAAGCCGCTACGTAGGTATAATCTTCATCATTCCTAAGTGCTTCTCCTTCTTCTGTTTGGTATTCCTCCCGGAAATGTCCTCCGCAGGATTCATTGCGGTTAAGTGCATCAACCATCATCATTTCCCCGAGTTCGAAGAAATCCGCTACACGGAGAGCTTTTTCTAATTCTGGATTGAATTCGTCGGCTGCACCGGGGATGAAGATGTCGCTCCAAAACTCTTTTCGCAAGTCTCGGATCATTTTGCGACCTTTCTTCAAGCCTTCTGCGTTTCTTGACATACCACAGTATTCCCAAACAATCAGACCCAAACGTCGGTGGAAACTTTCAATGGATTGATTGCCTTTGATGCTAACCAACTTCTGAATACGCTCGCTACAACGTTTTTCTGCTTGCGCAAATTCTTCACTATTTGAATCGATCTTAGGTGTTCGAATTTCTTTGGATAAAAACTGGCCAATGGTGTAGGGAATAACAAAATAACCGTCTGCCAAGCCTTGCATCAAAGCAGAGGCCCCTAGGCGATTGGCTCCGTGATCAGAGAAATTACACTCTCCAAG
>JBCCSR010000672.1:0-4015 GCA_039199865.1 Bacteroidota bacterium | reverse complement strand
TTATCAGCCATCCACTTACCCCGGTAGTCGCCTTTGCTTTTTTCTTCATCCCTGCGATAAAGAGACTATCAGGCAATTCAAGGAGTTCTTGAAATTGTAAGCCATCATATTCATACAAATAATGATCAGATCCCAACCAAATACTACCATCTTCATTTGCACGCTGATTTCCAAAATTAAAGGTGGCAATCTCATCGGGGAGTTGACCTTCATAATGCTTTTCAAACTTCGAAACTTGCCCCGAAATTGGATCAAAAACATCCATCGCCTGGAAGCCGTTAGCCCCTTCCGGATAAAATAACCAAAGCAAGCTATCCGGACTATTCATTACCCTCCGGATGTTATTGCTTTGCAGTCCATGACTTTTTTTTCGATAAACTTTGAAAGATTGGCCATCATAACGATTTAAGCCATCGGGAGTAGACATCCAGATAAAACCATAGGCATCTTGAGCAAAAGCAGTGACAGATGGATGAGATAAACCGTCCTTTGTAGAAAAGGACTGTTCTTGTAAGGTGAAATTGTTTGAACCATGGCTCAACTCCTGAGCCATAGTAGAAAATGCCATTAGCCCAAAACATAACCCAAGGCAAAATTTGTAAGAAGACATTCAGACGAAAAGTTTGCTAAGATCAATCTAAAATGAATAGAAAGTTGAATCCCATAGACCGTATATTCGGACTACTTAGCCTATTCTCTCATAGTAAGGTAATAAAATCCCGCAAAAACGTAACACATAATCAACCCCTAGGTTTATACTCTATTATTCTGAGCCCTTTTATTTCCCCATCGCCCAATTGCTCGGCATTGATTTAACTAGCTTTTTAGCAGTTGGTAGAGGAACAGAGGGTTGAATTGATTTTTCGTCGACCGTTTTCAGTCCGGGAGAGTTGTATCGTCAAACGACGATATATCGTTTTTTAGATGGGTAGTAATGGCTTGCGATTTGCATTTTTCTGAGCAGTAAAGAGGAAGCAACTCAACGAAATTCCTTCCAACGAAAACAATCCGTAGTATGATCGTTGACGATGCCTACTCCTTGTATGTAAGCATAACAAATGGTTGAGCCGACAAAAGAAGCCTCGTTTTTTTTCTTTTGACTTGGCCATTTCTTTTGATTCTAGATGGATGATGCCAGCAACTATTGCTCGCGTCCCTTGGTATACTTTTCGTACAAGCGATCAAATTTCGGACTTTCCGTTTGCATCCATTTGTCCCAAAAAGTAAAATACAAACCAAAGTTGAAACGAGATTGCTTGTGGTGAATATCGTGATGCGTCGCTCCAACAATCCATTTGCCCAACCAATGCCGATTAAACTTATGGGGATACACTTCGATGCCCGCATGATTGATGGTACCAGAGAGGGTCATCAACAGGAGCAAAACAAACAATACACTCAAATGCATGGGAAGAAACAAAATCAAGACCGGAATCATCAAAGCTTGTAGGATTGATTCGATGGGATGAAAAGAAAAAGCCGTAAAAGAATTGGTATGCACACTTTCGTGATGCCATTTGTGAATCCAAGGATATACCTTAGGATGATGCATCCAGCGGTGCAACCAATAATAATAGGTCTCATGGAGCAGTAAAGCAAGGACCAAACTGAGGGGCAAATACCAAAGTGGATAATCTTGCCAATCCAGATAAATCTGGGTATGCCCTTTTTGCCATAAAATCAGTAGGATGGTTCCCGATAGGGCAAAAATAATCGAAGTCAGTAGTGATCGCCAGACTTCCAAAGCAATCATTTGAAATGGCTCTGTGTTTTCGTTGATGATCCGCTGTTTTATTTTTTGGCGAAAGCCAACAAAAAGAAGATAATGATACAGGCCAGAAACCAATAGATAACGCAAAAATATGACGATAAAAATGGTCAGTGTCATCAAGCCAAAGTAGTAGGGCTCAGAGAACGGAGTAGAGAGGAATTCATCCATGCGAAGTAAAGTGTGTATCCAAAATGCCTTCGTGTCTTTATGCTGGGCCGCCAATTTAGTCAATTTATGCTGGCAGTACAAGTCCAAATTGTCGGCCTGCTAAACATTGTCGAAATCCAAGCTGATTTTACGGCGCTTTCCTTGATTTATCGCTACCTTAGCTCGTACACATCATTACAATACTTCATTATGAAAATCGATCAAGTCCATCCAAGCAAGGCACAATTAGAGGCCTTAAAACAATACCCTCAAGACACTCCCGTCGTCATGGTCAACATCATTAAATACAAGGTAAAGACCGAGGCAGGAACGGAGACTGGTAAAACGGCCTACAAACGCTACTTGCACAATGTGACCCCACTCATCGAAAAAGCAAGTGCGCAAGTGCTTTGGCGAGGAACAGTCGCGCAGACAGTAATCGGCGACGAAAGCGAGCAAGCTGATGTCATTTTTATGGTACAATACCCCAGCGTACAACATTTCTTCAATATGATCTACAGCTCCGAATATCAAGCCGTAAGCAAAGACCGAAGTATTGCCCTTGAATTTGGTGGACTCATTGCTTGTCAAACAATCTAAGTACTTTGACAGCGAAGGTCCCCCCTCATATTTTACCCGTCATCGTTTTTGCCCAATTTGCCGGTACAGCGCTCTGGTTTGCGGGAAACGCCGTGATTGGCGATTTAAAAACGGCCTTTGACCTAAGCGAACAGGCCTTAGGCCATCTCACTGCTGCCGTTCAGCTGGGCTTCATTGTGGGTACCTTCTTCTTTGCATTATTGTCAGTAGCAGATCGCTTTTCCCCATCCAAAGTCTTTTTGGTTTCCGCTTTGTTGGGAGGGCTTTGCAACTGGGGATTTTTTGCTTGGTCAAAGTCGCTCAGCGGACTCCTACTTTTTCGTTTCCTCACTGGTTTCTTCCTAGCGGGCATTTATCCAGTCGGAATGAAAATAGCCGCCGATTGGCATGCCAAGGGTTTGGGCAAAGCACTGGGCTACTTGGTTGGCGCTTTGGTTTTGGGGACGGCCTTTCCTCATTTGTTAAAAGGACTGTCGGATGCCTTGCCCTGGGAGACCATATTGGCTGCTTTATCGGTCATTGCCGCATCGGGAGGATGCCTGCTTTATTTGTGTGTACCCGATGGTCCCTTTCGGAAAAAGTCTGCAGTATTTGAATGGTCAGCCATCTTTCAGATTTTTCAGTTTCCTCAATTTAGGCAGGCTGCTTTTGGTTATTTTGGCCACATGTGGGAGCTTTATGCTTTCTGGACTTTCGTTCCGATACTGTTGAGCATTTACCAAAGTAATAATGGCGTAGCGCTTGACGTCTCCCTTTGGTCTTTTATCATCATTGCTGCTGGAACCTTAGGATGTATTTTAGGAGGCTATGCTTCGCTAAAATGGGGCAGTGGTAAAATTGCTTTCATTGCGCTATTGATCTCGGGACTCTCTTGTCTTTTCTCCCCCCTCTTTTTTTTACTCCCCCCCTACTTGTTTTTGGCCTTCCTCTTGATCTGGGGATGTAGTGTAGTGGCCGACTCCCCACAGTTTTCAACTTTGGTGGCCCAAACTGCTCCACCAACTTACGTGGGGACTGCGCTGACCATTGTCAACTCCATTGGTTTTGCGCTGACTATTTTCAGTATTCAATTGCTCAATTTCTTGCGGGAAATGCTGGCTACCGAGTGGCTCTTCCTATTTTTATTGCCTGGGCCCATTTGGGGATTGTGGGCCATTCGTCGGCTCTTTATTGCCAAAGCACCGTGACTTTTTGGTCCTTTAGGGGGGGAAAGATGAAAGGCTACACAACTATTGAAAGTCATGTAGCCTTTGAAAACGCTTCGCGTTTATAAAGTCCCAATCAATTAATGTCTACGGTCTCGACGATTCCCTCAATTTCCTCTTTGGTCAAAGGCTTATTGATATAAGCTTTCAACTCGGGAAACAAATCTGCTTTTGCTACATCTTTCGGATGCAGAGAGGTAGTTAACATGACTACCACCGTACTCGCTTTCATACTATCCTCTAGTTTCGCATATTCCTCCAAAAATTCAAAGCCATTCATTACCGGCATATT
>JBCCSR010000671.1:0-4017 GCA_039199865.1 Bacteroidota bacterium | reverse complement strand
ATAAAAAGGCAAGCAATATTCCATTTGAAATAGAGGTCAAACACCGATTGGCAGAAACCATTCGTTTTGATCAGGAAGTCGCGCCAGAACAATTTGAGTTAAAAGTGTTGCGCCAAGCCATTACCTCGCCAGATGGACAGCTCCTGGTCTTCAATGCCTTGGGTTCCCTTTGGAAAGTAAAATTACCCAATGGTTCTCCCGAAAAAATTAGCACGGGTGATCACTTTGAATCTGAACCATCTTTTTCCCCGGACGGAAAAGAGTTGGTCTACGTCAGTTGGGATGATGAACAACTAGGCGCCATTCACAAACTCAATTTGATCAGTGGTAAAAAGACACAGCTAAGCAATAAAAAAGGCATCTATCGCACGCCCTCCTTTTCTCCGGATGGTCAATATATCGTCTATCGAAAAGAGGGGGGCAATATGCATCAGGGATATGTCCACAACAAAAAACCCGGTCTGTATTACATGACGGCCAATGGCGCTGATATCAAATTCATTACCCCAAAAGGAGAACACCCTCGTTTCACCGTCGATGGTCAGCGTATTTTCTATCAAGGTGGAGGCTATCTTTTTGGTAGCTTGAAAAAAAGTTTAAACAGCATCAAATTAGATGGCAGTGATGACAAAATCCTTTTTAATACCAAATACACCAATCAATTCATCCCCAGCCCCGATAACAAATGGATTGCATTTACGGAGTTGTACAAAGTCTACATTGCTCCGATGCCCACACCGGGGCAGGCCATTGGTTTGTCGGCCAATACGAAGGCGGTTCCAGTGGCTCAGGTGGCTAGGGATGCTGGCTATAATCTACATTGGTCTGCGGATAGTCAGCAGTTGTACTGGACCCTTGGCAACGAATACTTCAGCAATAAACTGACCGATCGATTTTCCTTTATCGCTGGTGCTGCCGACAGCATTCCCCCGATTGATACGATGGGGCTAAAAATCAACATCCTCGTGAATCACGATAAACCCAAAGGCCTAATTGCCCTGGAAGGTGCCACTATTATTACGATGAAGGGAGATGAGGTTTTTAAAAATGGAACCATTTTGGTCGAAGCCAATCGGATCAAAGCCGTGGGACCTTCTGACGCTATAGACATTCCCTCGGATGCGAAAGTCATCGATGTGAGTGGGAAAACCATCATGCCAGGTATTGTGGATGTCCATGCTCATCTAGGCGCCTTCCGATTTGGTTTGAGTCCCCAAAAACATTGGCAGTATTATGCGAATCTCGCCTATGGAATCACCACAACGCATGACCCTTCCTCCAATTCGGAAATGGTCTTTGCCCAAAGTGAAATGGTCAAGGCAGGCATCATGGTTGGACCACGCATTTTCTCTACCGGAACCATCTTGTACGGAGCCGATGGTGATTTCAAGGCAGTCGTCAATGGCATTGAAGATGCCCGCTCTGCATTGCGCCGAACCAAAGCACTTGGTGCCTTTTCGGTAAAAAGTTACAACCAACCCCGCAGAGAACAAAGACAGCAAATTATTCAAGCGGCAAGAGAACTGGGTATCAATGTCTATCCCGAAGGCGGTTCTTTCTTTTATCATAACATGAGTATGGTAGCAGATGGACATACTGGCGTTGAACACAACATTCCCGTTGCCCCGCTTTACGATGATGTCCTGCAATTTTGGTCAGCGACAGATGCCGGAAATACGCCAACCCTAATTGTCAATTATGCTGGTGTAAATGGAGAGTACTATTGGTATCAACACACCAATGTTTGGGAAAAGGAACGCTTGCTGAGTTTTACTCCCAGAGCAATCGTCGACTCTCGTTCTCGACATCGAACCATGATCCCAGAAGAAGAATACGAAAATGGCCACATCCTTACGTCCAAATCTTGTAAAAAGCTACAGGATGTTGGCGTAGACATTAATCTGGGATCACATGGACAGCTACAAGGCTTGGGCGCACATTGGGAGCTATGGATGTTTGAACAAGGAGGAATGACTAACATGGAAGCGCTACGCGCAGCGACCCTAAACGGAGCACGTTACTTGGGTATGGGCAAGGAGATTGGCTCTCTAGAAGTGGGTAAGTTGGCCGATCTCATCGTTTTAGAAAAAAATCCTTTGGAAAATATTCGCCATACGGAATTTGTTGAATACACGATGATCAATGGTCGGCTCTACAATGCAGCCACCATGAATGAAGTAGGCAACGAAAGCAAAGAGAGAAGTCAGTTTTACTGGGAACTCGATGGCAGTGGGAATGCCTATCCCTTTTATCCGCTAACTAAAGGATTTATATGGCCCAACTGCACTTGCCAACAATAATTCACGCTAAAAACAAACAAAATGAAATGCCCACTCCAAATCCTCATCGTATTGCTCTGTTGCCAACAGGTACAAGCCCAAGTACGCAAAGCTCCCGATCGAATACGAGGAGAAGGGCCCTGGCCTCAATTGATCATTCGTGGAGTGACTTTAATCAATGGTAATGGAGCTCCACCGAGAGGTCCTATGGATATTGTTGTGGAAAACAATAGGATTACAGATATCAAAGTAGTGGGCTATCCAGGAGTAGAAATCAAACCAGAAGATCGGCCTCAACTGCGAACGGGAGGGAAAGAATTGGATGCCAATGGCATGTACTTATTGCCTGGTTTTGTCGATATGCATGGACACATCGGTGGAAAGAGCCAGGGGGCAGATGCTGAATACGTATTCAAATTGTGGATGGGACACGGCATCACCACTATTCGCGACCCTGCCTGTGGCAATGGTCTCGACTGGGTGTTGGAGCACAAAGAACGAAGTATCAACAATGAAATTACGGCACCAAGAATTGAAGCATATACCGTTTTTGGCCAAGGCAGTAAAGACCCCATCAGTACCGGAGAGATGGCGCGCGCGTGGGTTAGAGACAATCATACCAAAGGCTCAGATGGCATCAAATTTTTTGGGGCTCCACCAGAAATCATGGCAGCAGCACTGGAAGAAAATAAAAAGTTGGGCTTACGCTCGGCCTGCCATCATGCCCAAATGGATGTGGCCCGTTGGAATGTCCTCCATTCTGCCCGAGCGGGCCTGACGAGTATGGAGCATTGGTACGGATTGCCCGAAGCGCTTTTCAATGATCGTACCGTACAAAATTATCCGCTCGATTACAATTACCAAAACGAGCAACATCGCTTTGCCGAAGCAGGACGCCTATGGAAACAGGCTGCTCCTCCCTACTCTGATCATTGGAACAAAGTCATGGATGAATTGCTCACACTCGATTTTACCATTGATCCGACTTTTAATATTTACGAAGCCAGTCGCGATCTCCATCGAGCCCGGCGTGCGGAATGGCACGAAGAATATACCCTGCCTGCTTTGTGGGCCTTTTACATGCCTAGCAAAATTTCCCACGGCTCTTATTGGCATGCTTGGGGCACAGAAGAAGAAGTGGCCTGGAAAGAAAACTATCGTTTATGGATGACCTTTATCAACGAATACAAAAACCGAGGAGGACGGGTGACTACTGGCTCCGATTCAGGATTCATTTATCAATTGTATGGCTTTGCTTACATTAGAGAGATGGAATTGCTACGAGAGGCTGGATTTCATCCTTTGGAGGTCATCCGGTCTTCTACCCTAAACGGTGCCGAGGCCATTGGTAGAGACCACGAAATTGGAAGCGTAGAAGTAGGAAAACTGGCAGACTTTGTAATCGTTGAAGAAAATCCGCTGGTCAATTTGAAAGTGTTGTACGGAACGGGAGCGATTCGTTTGACGGATGATAATGAAGTGGTCAGAGTAGGTGGCGTCAAATACACCATTAAAGACGGCATTATTTATGACGCCCGCCAACTCCTAGAGGATGTCCGGATGATGGTCAAAAAGGCCAAAACCAGAGAAGATTTTGAGATTGTACAACCTGGAATGCAGAAAAAGGATAATTAATATGAAATGACTCCCCTTTCATCTGCAACCTAAAGGGTAGGCCTGGCCAGTGGCAGCCAGACTTACTCTTGAGGATACTCCTCACTTCTACCCTATTCATATT
>JBCCSR010000670.1:0-4020 GCA_039199865.1 Bacteroidota bacterium | reverse complement strand
CGAATTCTAAATAGATGGACAGACTTGTTTTGTTGCTTAGTGTATTTTCCACAAAAATCATCGCACGCAAGTTTTTCTATTAATTTTTTTTGTATATATTTACTCAAGAAACATCGAATGGCTGACTCAAAGCCCCATCCTGCTATTCGGTTTCATTATCCACCGATCAAATTAACCATCATGCTTTTTAACTCAAAAGGAAAAGAAGAAAACACCTATGACGCCATTGTCATTGGCTCGGGAATTAGTGGTGGCTGGGCTGCCAAAGAATTGACCGAAAAAGGACTTAAAACCTTAGTCTTGGAGAGAGGTAGAAATGTTCGCCACGTCGTTGACTATCCTACGGCTAATCTCGATCCATGGGATTTTAAAAACGGCTATCGCGTCAGTGAGGAGGACCTGAAAAAGCAATTGGTACAAAACCGAACGGGATACACCGTTCGCGAACCCCATAAACATTGGTTTGTCAATGATTTGGAAAACCCCTACACTGAAGTCAAACGTTTTGACTGGATGCGAGGCTATCACCTTGGAGGCCGTTCCATTGTATGGGGGCGCCAGTCTTACCGTTGGAGTGAGATGGATTTTGAAGCCAATGCCAAAGATGGGTATGGAGTAGATTGGCCCATTCGGTACAAAGACATTGCCCCCTGGTACGATTATGTGGAACGTTTTGCGGGCATTAGCGGCCAAAATGAAGGCTTGGCTCAATTGCCAGATGGACAGTTTTTACCACCTATGGAAATGAATTGTTTGGAGAAACACGTCAAAAAGAGAATTGAAGAAAATTTCGCGGAGCGAATGATGACTATTGGTCGAACGGCTCACCTCACCCAGCCTCACAATGGAAGAGGGAATTGCCAATTCCGCAATCGCTGTATGCGCGGCTGTCCTTACGGAGCTTACTTTAGTAGCAACGCTTCTACACTGCCCGCTGCCGAAAAAACGGGCAACATGACTTTACGCACCTTCTCCATTGTCAACTCCATTATTTACAATAAAGAAAAAAAGAAAGCCAGCGGGGTACGCGTTATCGATGCTGAAACCAATCAAACACATGAGTTTTTTGCCAAAGTTATTTTCTCTTGTGCCTCCGCATTGGGCTCTACCTTTATCTTAATGAACTCCACTTCCGACGTTTTTCCGGAAGGAATGGGAAATGCCAGTGGAGAACTGGGTCACAATTTGATGGATCACCATTTCAAAGCTGGAGCTTCTGGAAAATATGATGGCTTTACGGACAGATATTATAAAGGCCGTCGTCCCAATGGTATTTACATTCCTCGCTTCCGAAATTTGAATCGCAAGACCCAACAAAAAGACTTTGTTCGCGGATATGGCTATCAAGGTGGGGGTAGCCGTAGGAGCTGGAAGGATAATGTTAAAGAACTGGGCATTGGGGCTGACTTTAAAGACAGACTTTTCGCTCCTGGGCAATGGCAATTTGGTTTGACGGGCTTTGGGGAGTGCCTGCCTTACCACGAAAATAAAGTGGAACTCAATCACGATTTGTTAGACAAATGGGGACAACCGACTTTAACGTTTGATTGTGAATGGAAAACAAACGAATGGAACATGCGCAAAGATATGGGCGAGGCCGCAGCGGAAATGTTGGAAGCAGCAGGCCTAAAAGAGGTAAAAATTTATGATAAAAACTCTTGGCCCGGAATGGGAATACACGAGATGGGAACCGCCCGAATGGGAAGAGATCCAAAGACATCGGTTCTCAATAAATGGAACCAAGTGCATGAAGTAAAGAATGTTTACGTTACGGATGGTGCTTGTATGACTTCATCGGCTTGTCAGAACCCATCACTGACCTATATGGCTTTGACGGCGCGAGCTTGTGATCATGCGGTCAAAGAATTGAAAAAAGGAAATTTGTAAGTCCAATCATTGATCTCCCTATTAAAGTGCTAAACATCAAATTATGACTCGAAGAGATGCCATCAAAAGAACTGCCCTGATTATGGGCTATGCCGTTTCTGCTACGGCAACCATGGGCGTATTAAACGGATGCTCAGCAGATCCCGCAGAGAAGGGTTGGCAACCTGCCTTTTTCGATAAAGAACAAATCCAGTTGGTTGCCGAAATGGCCGAACAAATTTTACCCGCAACTGATACTCCCGGAGCAAAAGAAGTTTTGGTTCATCGATTCATGGATCAGATGCTAAACGATTGTTATATTCCAGAGTTGCAACAACGTTTCACAGAAGGTTTGAAAGGTTTTTCCGAAGAATGTGTCAAAACTTACAAGCGGCCGTTTAGGAAATGTAGTTCTGAACAACAACGGCAAATTCTAACTAAATACGACGAGGCGGCCTATGCAATGAAAGCGCAAATCAAAGCAGAGCAAAAAGCCGAAAAAGCAATTTTCTTGGAAAAGGAAAAAGAAACGCAAGTCGGTAATGGGTATCTCCTGACCAATCGAGATCCCTTCTTTACCATGTTCAAAGAATTGACCTTACTCGGTTATTTTACTTCAACTAAAGTAGGAACAGAAATACTCAACTACGATCCCATTCCGGGCAATTATGACGGTTGTATTCCATTGCCAGAAAACGGTCGGGGCTGGTCGCTTTAATCTCGTTTGTTGTCCGTGGCAAAATTTTTAAAACCAATCAAGATGAAACGAAGAACCTTTTTTAAACAAACTGCTTTCGGGACTGCTATGCTCGCTTCGAGCCCACGTGCATTTGCTCAGTCATCCAAAAAATCAAAGTTTCACTTGAAGTACGCTCCCCATTTAGGCATGTTCAAAACACATGTGGGAGACGATCCCATTGATCAATTGCGATTTATGGCCGATGAGGGTTTTCTTGCTTTCGAAGACAATGAAATGCGCAAGCGGGAAGTCAGTTTACAGGAAAAAATGGCCAAGGTGATGAGCGAGCTTGGTATGGAGATGGGCGTTTTTGTAGCCCACAAAATTTATTGGCAGGAAGCCAATCTGGCCAGTGGGAAAGCACCGTACCGCGAAGAATTTCTAAAGGACATTCGCCGTTCCGTAGAAGTAGCCAAACGCGTCAACGCGCGTTGGATGACCGTCGTTCCCGGTCATCTTGATCTTCAGCTTGACATGGGCTACCAAAATGCCAATGTGATTGAAACGCTCAAACAAGCCAGTGCCATCCTCGAACCTCACGGGCTTACGATGGTGCTAGAACCCCTCAACTTCCGCGACCATCCTGGTCTATTTCTGACCAAAAGTGCACAGACCTACCAGATTTGTAAGGCCGTAAATAGTCCTGCCTGTAAAATCTTATTTGACATTTATCACCAACAAATTCAGGAAGGCAATTTGATTCCCAATATCGAGCAATGCTGGGATGAAATTGCATATTTCCAAGTTGGAGATAACCCCGGAAGAAAAGAACCGACTACTGGTGAGATCAATTACAAAAATGTGTTCCAATACATTCATAGTCGCGGTTTCGACGGTATCGTAGGCATGGAACACGGTAATGCTCAACCGGGGAAAGAAGGAGAACGTGCAGTAATTGACGCCTACAAAACCGTTGATGCCTTCTAATATAATTTTCTTATCTTCTCTAACCTAATCTATTCGCTTATTATCGTACACACAGCTAGTGTTCAACGATGACATTTTTATCTTCTTTTGCAGGAAAAGTAAAAAATATGCCTTTGCTTGTAGCGAATCCCTTCTTCAAAGCATCTTAGTAGTGTAGTCTTTATCTAAAAGGCCTCAATGCTCAAAACACTGAGGAAACGGTTCAGACTTTTCTGATTGTCGACAACACAAATTTGCTATCATTTTACCCTTTATCTGATTCTTTGGTAAATCTTGTAGTCAAAGAAGAATGATCTAAAAAAGCTAAAACAATGAAATCAAATGTACTACTATTGCTCTTCTTCCTGGTGCTCTTCTCTTCCTGCCGAAAGGATATCGATGAAATCCGAGTAGTTCGAGAAGAAAATCCACCTGCTGTTTTTATTAGAAATACAATCCGAGGTAAAGTTGTCGATGAAGCTGGGGTCCCTATTTCCAATGCTTTTGTT
>JBCCSR010000669.1:0-4026 GCA_039199865.1 Bacteroidota bacterium | reverse complement strand
CCCCATCTACGAAGGAACGACCGGGATCCAATCCTTGGATTTATTGGGACGCAAAGTCACTTTGAAAGGGGGTGAAGCTATGAAATTGTTGGCTGCTGAAATGATGGAAACCATTCAGTCGGCTTCAAAATATGAGGAACTTAGGACTTATGCGGCCAAACTAGGGACCAAAATGCAGCTGATGCAAAAAGTGATGGGATTCTTGACCGAGTTTGCAAAAACAGGAGATTACGAACGCTTTTTGTCTGATGCCAACCTCTTTATGGAATTTTTTAGTAACATTGTCATTGGATGGCTTTGGTTGGATATGGCCGTTCAATCGAAAGAAGCACTGGTCACTGGAAATAAAGACTACAGTGAAGAATTTTACGAAAGTAAAATCCATGCCATGCGTTTCTATTTCAAATACGAATTGGTCAAAACCATTTCTCTCTCAGAAGCCTTGATGGACGAAGATGTCTTAACTATTGCAACGGATAAAAAAGTATTTGTTTGATCTCCTAAAATTCAATCACCATTAAAACAGTTGACTACATCATTATCGGAGCGGGCTCGGCAGGCTGTGTGCTGGCCAACCGGCTCTCGAAAGATGCAGCCAACGAGGTGTTGATTTTAGAAGCGGGTGGGCCAGATCGCGATCCTAAGATTCGCATTCCGGGGGCTTACGCTCAATTATTCAAACAGCCCTATGATTGGGGCTTCTGGACCGAACCGCAGAAGCAGGCCAACAATCGTAGGATTTATTTGCCCAGAGGGAAAACCCTGGGAGGGTGTAGCTCGACCAACGCAATGGCTTACGTCCGAGGCAACGCTGCGGACTATGATCACTGGTCAGATTTGGGCAATAGAGGTTGGAGCTTCCAAGAGGTACTGCCCTATTTTATTCGTTCGGAATCCAATGAAGCTGCCGATCAGTTGGATGCGGGCTATCATGGAACTACTGGTCCCCTAAACGTTAGTTTAAACCGAGACTTTGAAACGCCTTACGGAAAAGCGTTTATCGAAGCTTGCCAACAGCTTGGTATTCCGGCCAATGCCGATTATAATGGGAAGCAACAAAAAGGTACGGGGCGTTTTCAATTTACCATCAAAAACGGAGAACGATTTAGTGCGGCAACGGCTTTCCTAAAATCGGCATTGAAGCGAAAAAACTTAAGGGCATTGACTCGAGCAATGGTCCAACAGATTTTGATAGAAAAGGGGCAAGCGAAAGGAGTAGTTTACCGTCGGAAAGGCAAAACGCATAAAGTCTACGCGAATAAAGAAGTGATCGTTTCGGCGGGTGCTTTTCAATCGCCACAGTTATTGATGTTATCGGGGATTGGCCCGGCAGATGAACTTCGCTCCAAGGGAATTGACTGTGTTTTGGATTTACCGGGCGTAGGACGAAATCTACAGGATCATTTATTTTTTTGCGTAAGTGCAACAACTCACCAACAACAAGGGCTCAATCATTACGTTGGAATGGGGGCGAGGCTAAAGGCATTGGGAAAATATCTACTGACCAAGAAAGGTCCTTTTACTATTGGTCCCCTCGAAGCGGTAGCTTTCGTCGATATTGACGGTTCCGATCAGGCGGCCAACTTCCAATTTCATTTTGCTCCCATGCATTTGGGCAAAGGTTACGATACCGATATGTACGATGTCAACACCTATCCTCGAACGGATGGCTTTACAATATTGCCTTCTCTTTTGCAGCCCAAAAGTCGTGGCTATCTTCAATTGGCTTCTTCCGACCCAAATGCCGCTCCAATCATCCAACCCAACTTTTTGGACGCTCCAGAAGATTTAGAACAACTCCTGAAGGGGGCCAAAATGGCACTCGATATCATTCAACAATCGGCATTTGATCCTTATCGAAAGGAGATCGTAGCGCCTCCCAGCAGGCAGAACGATGCTTCCATTATCGCTCACATCAAAGCGGGCCTAGAAACCATCTACCATCCAGTCGGAACTTGTAAGATGGGGATAGATGAATCTGCCGTGGTCGACCCCGACTTGAAGGTGAGGGGAATCCAAAACCTACGCGTTGTAGATGCCTCCATTATGCCCAAAATTGTCACGGGCAATACCAACGCGCCGGTCTACATGATTGCGGAGAAAGCAGCGGACTTGATTTTAGATTGTCGATTAAGGGTCAAACAAGAAAAATTACATATCAATGAATTTTGAATACAGCGAAAGATCAAAAGAACTTCAACAAAAGCTGGCGCAGTTTATGGACGCGCACATCTATCCTCATGAAAAAGAAGTGGAAGCATTTCATCGTCATAGAGATAATATCTGGAAACGTTGGCCGGGTTTGGATGATTTGAAAAGTCTAGCGCGTGATGCAGGCTTGTGGAATTTATTCTTACCCAAAAACTACGGGACCCTCAGTCCTGGATTGACCAACCTGGAGTATGCACCTTTGGCAGAAATGATGGGAAAGGTCATTTGGTCTTCTGAGGTTTTCAATTGTAGTGCCCCCGATACAGGCAATATGGAGGTCTTGGCCAAATACGGAACGCCAGCGCAACAAGAACGTTGGTTAAAACCGTTGATGAATGGCGCAATTCGCTCTGCTTTTCTAATGACAGAACCCGCGGTTGCTTCTTCGGATGCCACAAACATCGAGACCTCCATTGTACGCGATGGAGACGAGTATGTGATCAATGGTCGAAAATGGTGGTCTTCAGGAGCAATGGACCCTCATTGCAAGATCGCGATCGTAATGGGAAAGACAGATCCTGACGGACCGCGCCACCGACAACAAAGTATGATCTTGGTGCCTTTGGATACGCCAGGTTTAAAAAAGATACGACACTTAACCGTTTTTGGCTACAATGATTCTCCCGAAGGACATGCCGAGATCGAATTGAAGGACGTCCGCGTTCCCAAAGAAAATTTGCTCTTGGGAGAGGGGCGTGGCTTTGAAATTGCGCAAGGGCGATTGGGGCCAGGAAGGATTCATCACTGTATGCGTTTGATTGGGATGGCACAGCGCTCTCTAGAATTGATGTGCCATCGGGCGGCAGAACGCATTGCCTTTGGTCGGGCGATCAAAGATTTCAGCAGTATCCGCCAGGATATTGCTCATTCGCGTTGCGATATCGAACAAGCGCGCTTACTCACGCTATCTGCGGCCGACAAGATGGACAAGTTGGGAAATAAATATGCCAAGGACCTGATTGCGATGATTAAAATTGTGGCACCCAATATGGCTTTACGAGTCGTTGATCGAGCCATGCAAATTCATGGGGGAAAAGGCGTTTCTTCTGATACTCCTCTTCCGCGTTATTTTGCGGTTGGTCGCATGTTGCGTTTGGCGGATGGTCCCGACGAAGTACATCTCTATCAGCTGGGAAAAAACACCGTTAGAATGTATATGGCTGAAAATGATTTGCCCACTAGTAAAGTAAATCACTAGGGCCGGAAGTGGATTTAGGAAGAGAGCTTCGCGCCAGCAATTAGCCATTGATCAGCAGATTGCTCAACTATTTCTGATCTTGCATTTATCTGGATTGTCAAGCCAGAGTATCAATGCACGAAATAAAAAAGGAGTGTTGTTCCGACCGTTTGGCTTTTAATTCAGCTCCGAACCATATTTTAGAATCAATCATCATTGAAAAATCACTTTAAAAACAGAGACAAGAATGGAAGTCAAAAATAAAGTTGTCATTGTCACCGGCGGAGGTTCGGGGATTGGTGCAGCTACGGTCAAGCATTTTGCCAAGCACGGTGCGAAAGTAGTCGTTGCCGATATTCATCCAGATGGTGCGCAAGAGATCGTCGATCAAATCAAACAGGAGGGAGGAGAAGCGATCTTTCATCAAGTGAACGTTGCTAAATATGAGGAGGTTGAAGTTTTAGTCGAAAAGACCATCGAGCATTTTGGGCAATTGGATGTGATGGTCAACAATGCGGGGATTGGACCGAAAATGATGAATAAAACGCATGAGCATAGCTTGAGTGATTGGGATGTGGTCATTAAAGTCAATCAAACGGGAGTATTTTACTGCATGAAATTGGCGTTACAGCAAATGG
>JBCCSR010000668.1:0-4027 GCA_039199865.1 Bacteroidota bacterium | reverse complement strand
ATTTCGTGGAGGAAGGGCCGGGACGGTAGCTGGAGTATTGAACAATCCCAATCTGTATTACATCGGTACTGCGGGTGGGGGAGTTTGGAAAACGATGGACGGAGGCAATACGTGGTCTTGCGTTTCGGATGGTTATTTTGGGGGATCAATTGGAGCAGTCGCTGTGGCAGAAAGTGATCCTAACGTGATTTATGTAGGGGAGGGAGAGCAAACCGTACGGGGAAATGTTTCTTCTGGAAACGGACTTTGGCGGTCGACGGATGGAGGGACGAGCTGGCAGCACATCGGTCTGCCAGGAACAGAGCATATCGGTAGAATTCGGGTTCACCCCAAAGATCCTGATCTGGTTTACGTGGCGGCCATGGGCAATTTGTGGATTCCCAATGAGGAGCGCGGCTTGTACCGATCAAAAGATGGGGGAGTAACTTGGGAAAAAATCTTGTACGTCAGTGATAAGGCAGGTGCCGTCGATGTTACCTTTGACCCCAACAATCCGCGCATCCTCTACGCGTCTACCTGGCAGATCAAACGAAATGGTTTTAGGATGGATAGTGGTGGGCCAGACAGCCATCTTTGGAAAAGTGTTGACGGTGGCGAGAACTGGAAACAGATCACCCGCAACCCAGGCCTTCCCACCGGAGTCATTGGAATTATTGGAGTGACGGTTTCTCCGCTCAACTCCAATCGGGTATGGACCATTATTGAGGCCGAAAATGGTGGCGTTTTTCGATCAGACGATGCTGGTGCCACTTGGGTCAAGACCAGCTCTAACCGCGCTTTGCGTCAGCGGGCTTGGTATTATTCGCGAATTTATGCAGATCCGCAAAATGAAGACCGGGTTTATGTACTCAATGTTGGGTTCTGGCGATCCAATGATGGCGGGAGAACTTTCAAACGCATTAGCACCCCCCATGGCGATCATCACGATTTGTGGATTGATCCCAACAACAATCAACGGATGGCCGTTGCGGATGATGGTGGTGGACAGGTAAGTTTCGACGCTGGAGACAATTGGACCACGTATCACAATCAACCGACCTCGCAGTTTTATCGAGTAACAACGGATGATCATTTTCCCTTTCGAATTTATGGGGCTCAACAAGACAATAGTACCATTCGCATTGCCCACCGTTCGGCCGGTAGCGCGATCAGTGAGAGCGACTGGGAACCTACCGCTGGAGGGGAGAGTGCTCACTTGGCTCCTGATCCTAGAAACAATGACATCGTTTACGGAGGTACTTTCAAGGGCTACATGATGCGGAAAGACCACCGAACAGGACAAACGCGGTCGGTCAATGTCTATCCCGACAATCCCGCTGGTTCCGGAGCAGAAGTGATGAAGTATCGTTTCAACTGGAATTTTCCGGTGATGTTTAGTCCCAATGATCCCAATCGTTTGTACGCTACCTCCAACCATGTTCACCGCTCTACCAATCAAGGTCAATCTTGGGAGGTCATTAGTCCGGACCTCACTCGGAATGATCCGGAAACCATCAAATCTTCGGGCGGACCAATTACGCAAGACAATACCGGGGCAGAATATTACGCCAACATTTTTGCCATTACGGAATCTACCCTTGAACCCGGTGTAATTTGGACGGGGAGTGACGATGGTTTGATTCATGTCAGTCAAGACAATGGAAAAACGTGGACCAATGTGACTCCCAAGGATTCGCCCAAGCGCAATATGATGAACTGTATCGATGTACATCCCTTCCAAAAAGGAGGCGCCTATGTTGCGGCAACGCAGTATAAATTTGGCGACTATCAACCTTACATTTACAAAACTACCGATTATGGAAAAACGTGGACTAAGATTGTAGATGGCATTGCCGCCAACCACTATACCCGAGCTGTTCGGGCTGATCCTGTACAGCCTGGTTTGTTGTATGCAGGCACCGAATGGGGAATGTACATTTCCTTTGACGATGGAGCCCATTGGAAAGCCTTTCAACTCAATCTACCCATTTCCTCTATTCGTGATTTACACATCAAAGAGGAAAGTCTGATCGTAGCTACCCATGGCCGTAGTTTTTGGATGATTGATGATTTAGGGCCTGTTCGGCAAATTGGTAAAAACATTGTTGAGAAAGGCCATCATCTATATCAACCCAAAGCAGCTTATCGCATGGCACAGTCTAGTGGCTGGCGAAAGCCCAATCTCAAATTGGTTGGCGAAAATCACCCCAATGGCGTTTTATTCAATTTCTTTATCCAGGATTACAGCAAAGAAAAAGAGGTGACCTTACGTATTGAAGACAGCAATGGCAAAGAGGTCCAGCGTTTTTCCAACAAAAGCAAAGAGAAAAAGCAAAAGCTCAAGGTAAAGAGCGAGCGGAATCGTTTTGTGTGGGATATGCGTTATCCGGGCTTCAAGGATTTCAAAGGCATGATTTTGTATTCTTCTCCCAATTTAGGCCCCAAGGCCGTTCCCGGAAAGTATACCGCTAGTCTGATCGTAGATGGAAAGGAGTCGACAACCGAATTTGAAATTGTCAAAGATCCACGTATGCCCAACACTCAGGAGGAGTATCAAAAACAATTGGATTTCCTTTTAAGTGTTCGCGACAAAGTGAGCGAAGCCCATCAAGCCATCGTTGATATCCGCAGCATTCAATCGGATATCGACTATTTCAACGACAAGTTGAAAGACAATGAGGAATACACTGAATTTTTGGCAGAAGCCCGACAGCTAAAAGCAGATTTGTCGATCATTGAAAACAACATTCACATGACCAAAAATCAAAGTCGACAAGATCCGCTCAACTATGGCATTCGCATCAACAACCGACTGGCTTTTCTCCTGGCAGATCAACAACGAGGAGATTATCCCCCAACGGATCAAGCGGAGGAGGCCAGAAAGGCCATCACCGCTGAACTCGACGTGGAATTGAACAAGCTCAATTTACTGCTTAAAGAAAAACTGATCGCCTTAAATGCCCAAGGAAAACCCCTTGGCGTACAGATCATTAGCCAACGTCTAGAGATACTGGGTAGCCCTTAATCATCGGGGCACCCAGACTGTCTTATCGCGAAAAGCAATTTACTATTTTTGGAACTTCCTTCCCTCATCTGCGTAATGTTGGGACAGAGTAATGGTACTCGGTATTATGCCAACTTAAGCACCCAAGCAAAGACCTAATTTCCAATCAAAACTTCAAAAACCGTTTGAACAAATGCGCTTCTCACCCCCCCTATCTTTTCTATTGATTATTGCTATTCATTTCCTTCCCGCAAATCCTATGATAGCTCAATGTGATCCCGGAGCAGCTTACTTTAGCTATTGTTACGATAATTCAGAAAATGACTTGGTCATCTTTGAGGTTTGCCCTTCTCCGGGGATGGCGGCTCAAGCGACCATCATTGGTGGAAGTTATGACACCTTTGGAACGCCCAACGATCACCTCAAAGTTTATCAAGGCTTGACGGGTACAGGTACTTCAGGGACCCTATGGTTTGGGCCAGCGGCGGGGATTCTGACCGGCAATACGATTAGTGGGAATCTGGCAGATCATTGTTTGATTTTCGTATCCAATAGTGATTTATTTAGTAGTTGCGCAGATGGCGCTCAAGAGTTACTTGAAGTTTGCGCCGAAGATATCGCACCCAGCGTGATTTTTACGGCCCCGGAGGATCTGTGTATTAATGCAGCTACTCAAACGGGTTTGGGAAGTGGTTCACCAAGTGGTGGGGTTTATGCTGGCCCGGGAGTGACGGATGATGGCAATGGAATGACCTACACTTTCGATCCTGCTAGCGCCGGGGTTGGCGTACATACCATCACGTACACGAACGGAGCGATTGCCCAGGATAATGTTGAGGTACTTGCACTTGGTGGAGTAGCGTTTACTGCCCCCGCAGATTTGTGCATTGATGCGGGTATCCAAACTGGGCTTGGAGGTGGAACGCCCCTTGGCGGTATCTATTCTGGTTCGGGCATCGCTGCCATGGCCGGCCTCACGCTCATCATCGGCTTTTTCCCGGAACCCTTCGTGAGTTTCGCCGAAGACGCAGCAGATGAGCTTTT
>JBCCSR010000667.1:0-4030 GCA_039199865.1 Bacteroidota bacterium | reverse complement strand
TTTAAATTGAAAAACTTGAAAGAATTGCTATTTTTGCAGGGTTTTTGAATAAGATTTAAAGCGCATTTGATGATCAAGCATCATTAGAAAAAAATAATACAATCATGTCTGAAGGAAAAGAACACGTAAAATGTCTCATCATTGGATCTGGCCCTGCTGGATACACCGCCGCAATTTATGCAGCTCGTGCCGGCTTACAGCCCTTACTCTATACTGGTCAAGAGCCCGGTGGACAATTGATGATTACTACTGATGTAGAAAATTATCCGGGTTATCCCGATGGAGTAATGGGGCCCAAAATGATGGAGGAATTTCAAAAGCAGGCGGCCCGTTTTGGTACGGATATTCGCTATGAATTGATTGGTAAGGTAGATTTAACTGGACCCGTGCACAAAGCTTGGACGGAGAGTGGGCAAGAAATTATGGCCGATAGCATTGTGATTTCCACCGGGGCTAGCGCCAAATGGTTGGGCATTGAGTCCGAAAAGAGACTGACCAATAAGGGGGTTTCAGCCTGTGCCGTTTGTGATGGGTTTTTCTTTAAAGATCTAGAAGTGGCAGTCGTCGGCGGTGGAGATACGGCAGCAGAAGAGGCGTCTTACCTCGCTAAGCTATGTCCTAAAGTACATATGTTGGTTCGTCGCGATGAAATGCGTGCCTCTAAGATCATGCAGGAACGCGTGATGAAAGCGGAAAATATCATTATTCATTGGAATACGGAAACCGTAGAAATTCTGGGAGAGGAAGAAGTAGAAGGCGTACGTGTCCGCAATAATAAGACTGGGGCGGTTAGCGAATTGCCCATCAAAGGCTTTTTTGTTGCCATTGGTCACAAACCAAACACCTCTATTTTCGAAGGATGGTTGAATATGGACGATACGGGTTACTTGATCACTAAGCCCGGTACTGCGCATACCAACGTCGAAGGAGTGTTTGCCAGCGGTGATGCACAAGATAAGGTCTATCGCCAAGCAGTGACTGCGGCCGGAACCGGATGTATGGCGGCATTGGATGCGGAGCGTTATCTGACGGAAAAAGGCATCATTTAACGGATATCCATTTGGCTGATGCTTTAAATTGGTCAAAATGTTTGTTTTGTAGGGGATACAATTTTGCTAAGAATTGTATCCCCTACTTGGTTAAAAGATAATTTGTATCCACCAGAGACGAACATCCACCTTGGATTTTTGTACATTTGAGCAATTTTAAGAATAGTTAAAGTAATATTGATATGTCTACGATGACGACAACACGTTTCCGCTCAGGCGTTCTATGGGGCGATGAGGTTACTGAATTGCTCAATTATGCCAATCAAAATGATTTTGCGCTTCCAGCGGTTAATGTAGTTGGAACGAACTCAGTAAATGCGGTTTTAGAAACTGCAAAAGCGGTCAATTCCCCCGTAATTGTTCAATTTTCTAATGGTGGTGCCTCCTTTTTTGCGGGTAAAAGTTTGTCTAACGATGAGCAACGGGCTTCTATTTTAGGAGGCATTTCGGGAGCCATGCATGTTCATACCATGGCCAAGGCTTACGGTGTTACAGTGGTGTTACACACGGACCATTGTGCTAAAAAAATCCTGCCCTGGATTGAAGGCTTGGTTACTGCGGGAGAGAAATTTTTTGCCGAGCGTGGCTATCCACTCTACAGTTCTCACATGCTAGACCTGTCTGAAGAACCCATTGAGGAGAACATAGAGATTTGTAAAGCGTATTTGGTGAGAATGGACAAAATGGGAATGACTCTAGAAATTGAGCTGGGCGTGACGGGTGGTGAAGAAGACGGAGTAGACAATACAGATATCGACAGTGCACGGCTTTACACCCAACCAGAGGAGGTCGCTTATGCCTATGAGGAGTTGAGTAAAGTTAGTCCTCGCTTTACCATTGCTGCGGCATTTGGCAATGTACATGGTGTTTACAAACCTGGTAATGTCGAACTGCGGCCCATCATTTTGAAAAATTCTCAGGATTTTGTTCAGCAAAAATTCAACACCGGAGAAAATCCCATTAACTTTGTGTTCCATGGCGGCTCTGGTTCTAGTCGAGAAGAAATTCGGGAAGCCATTGAATATGGTGCCATCAAAATGAATATTGACACCGATATGCAATGGGCCTACTGGTGTGGCGTTAGAGATTACTACGAGGCAAAACGGGATTATATGCAAACTCAAATTGGCAATCCCGACGGAGCAGATAAGCCCAATAAAAAATCTTATGATCCACGAAAGTGGTTGCGAGCTGGAGAGTCTCAGTTTGTCGAGCGATTAAAAGGAGCTTTTGAAGATTTGAATTGTATGAATCGCAACGCATAAGCCCACATCTCATTTGGAAATTTGTCGGATTTCGGTCCGACTGGTTTTAATAAAGTATTTTAGAAGAGAAGTTCGTTTTCGGATTTCTCTTTTTTTTTTGCTTTTCTCTGTTACCTTTTCCCCGCCTGAAGGAATGTCCAAGTATCAAGGCTATTCTAAATAAGAATCACTTTTTAGATTCATTTCATTCATTTACCTAAATTTAAAAAATTAACTATGAAAATGTTACGTTCACTTGCAGGAGCGCCTTGCTCCAATTGTAATCCTATGACCAGTCGGAACGTCTGGTTGCTGTTATTGTGCCTCGTTTTTGCATTACCTTTAGTGAGTTTTGGAGAAAATACGGAAAGAATTGCCAATACCTGTTCCATCGAAGTGACGGATCTTACCGATGACTTCGGTTGTGGCGTTTATGGCTTTGAAGCGGTCACTCAACCTGGTCTGGCTGTTGCCTCTTATCTTTGGACCTTTGGTGTGGGCCAGCAAATTGAGTCCATGTCAAGTGCACCGAATCCAAGACATACTTTTGTCCAGATGGGACCAAGAAAAGTTACGTTGACTGTAGTCTATGAAGACAATTCTGTGTGCATAGAAGAAGTTATTATTCCAATCGAATGCGAAAGATGTGGCGTGCCTTCTCCGATTAATCCAAGTTTTGGCTTTTTATTGCCAGGGCCATGTTCAACTAATGCCTTCTTTTCTTTAGTTCCAGGTGGTGGGAACATTCAGTCTGTTTTGTGGGAGTTTGGTGATGGAAATACACAGCTCTTTACCAATAATTTCTACAACTATTTCTTCTACGATTACCTGCAAGCAGGTACTTTCCGAGTCAAAGTAACGGTTACTTTTGAAAACGGAGAAACTTGGGAATGTGATCGCTTTATTTCTTTGAGCGATTGTAATTTTGATGACCCTCCTTGCTCTTTGGAGATTTGTCCAAATAACTCAATTTACGGCAGTGATGATTACGGCGTAGCGGTAGATTGTGAGTTGGACTTTAGCTTTTTGTTTTGTCCAGAGCCCAAAATCAAAAACTGTAGCGAAACGCTTTGCAATGGTCCGACCAATGTCTTCTTGAAATATACCGATCCAGTGACTGGCGAGCCTGCTTTTGCCGGAGAAGACTTAATCGTGACTTGGATTGAAAATGGCAACGATTGTGTTGCAGATCCAGATGCTGGATTCTCTGCCGATGGCTTCCATTATTTGGCTATCAGTCAAGCGGACATCGACAATAATACCCAATTTACCATCACCATTCAATCGAGCAATGCCGATCGGACTTGGCAGTGTGTACTCTGTTTTGCCGCTGGAGATCTTTGTGGTGGAGATGATGAACGTATGGGTAGCGGTGGACAAAATTTGCTGGATTTGCCCCAAGCCAAAGATAAGTTAGCCAGAACACAACTCAATGTATTTCCCAATCCGGTCAACGCCGAATTGAATATCAGCAATGATTCAGATCAACTATTGATTGGACAGTTGACTTCTTTGGAAGGAAAAGTATTGAACAGCAGCAATATCGCTGCTTTTGACCAAGGTGCAATTGATGTATCGAACTACCCTGCGGGAATTTATTTCTTCAATACCTTTAATGCTCAGACCAAATCCTTGCTCAAGAGCGAAAAGGTAATCATTCGTCATTAAACAAGAAAATGGCATTTGCTTCGACGTGGAAGGATGATTCTCTGAATTAAAATTTGATGTCGAGCAGGC
>JBCCSR010000666.1:0-4035 GCA_039199865.1 Bacteroidota bacterium | reverse complement strand
GTGATAATGACCGTGGCCCCTTCTTCTTTTAACTTTTGGGCAGTTGAAAAACCAATGCCACTATTGCCGCCCGTGACGACTGCGACCTTTCCATTGAGTTGACTCATTTTAAGAAAAATTTAGAGATGAATAATATTGGAACAATCGTTCCACTTTAAAATAAACAATAATGGAACGTTCATTCTAGATAAAAGTTCAAACAAAAGCTCACTAAATATTGAAATTTGCTTAATCGCTTGGCGTCTTGAAGTGAGATCGGAAAACCATTGCAGGGAAAGCCACAATAAATGGGATGGAGTCAATTGATTGTGGCCAAGCTAATCTGAGCGCAGTACGGAGCATAGCGATGGTGCCATTGAGTAGTATGGTACAAGCCAAATGCTGAGTTTCATTGTTTTGGATTTTTGCAAGGACAACCTTATTTGCTGCTTATTGCTTTGGATACGACGGCAATTTTTTGGCGTTCACCGAAGGAAAGAAATGTGGGGAAGCGCTTCGGGAGCAAATTGGAATTGGTAGAAAGAAAAAAGGAGGCACGGACCAATCGAGATGGCCTCATTGCACTGCACATTTCCCCGCCCAAATAAAAATCCCGATCCAGACTAGGCCTTTGATCAGAAAGAATAGAAAGCCGAGTACACCGACTCGCTTGAACCAGGTTTTCATTTTTGAGTCCATATGAGTGTTGTTTTCTAGGTTTGGATTACCCCTACATTAAAGGGTTCAACGGGGGCATTGTTGGCTGCTTCGATGCCCATAGAAATGACTTTTCTAGTTTCTTCTGGTTTGATGATGGCATCTACCCAAAGCCGTGCTGCGGCATAGTAGGGCGTTGTTTGTTCGTCGTAGCGTTGTTTGATTTTTTCATAAAGTGCCGTCTCTGCCTCAGGGTCAAGTGCCTCTCCCCTGGACTTACGGGAAGAAACTTGAATCTGGGTCAATACTTTGGCTGCTTGTGCACCACCCATGACCGCGATTTTAGCGCTTGGCCAGGCGACAATCAGCCGTGGATCGTAGGCCTTACCACACATGGCGTAATTGCCTGCTCCGTAAGAATTGCCAATGACGATGCTAAATTTGGGAACCGTAGAATTGGACACTGCGGAAACCATTTTGGCGCCGTCTTTAATGATGCCACCATGTTCAGAACGGGTCCCCACCATAAATCCGGTAACATCATGAAGAAAGACCAAAGGAATTTTCTTTTGATTGCAATTCATGATAAATCGGGCAGCTTTATCCGCAGAGTCCGAATAGATGACGCCTCCAAATTGCATTTCTCCTTTTTTGTTTTTGACCACTTGCCGATTATTGACCACGATACCTACCGACCAACCGTCGATTCGTGCATAGGCACAGATGATGGTTTTACCGTATCCTTTTTTGTACTCTGTAAATTTCGAATCGTCGACCAAGCATTTGAGTAGGTCTACGGTGGAATAGGGTTTGGTTCGCAATTCTGGGAAGAGCCCCAGCATATCCTCGGTACTAAGTTTGGGGGCTTTGGCTTCAGCTCGATCAAAACCAGATTGGTCGAAATGCCCCATTTGGTCAATCAAAGTACGAATGGTTTCCAAGCATTCCTTATCGTCTTTCATCTTGTAATCCGTAACGCCCGATATTTCCGATTGGGTGGTGGCTCCTCCCAAAGTTTGCTTGTCGACGTCTTCTCCAATTGCGGCTTTGACTAAGTAGGGGCCCGCTAAAAAAATCGATCCCGTTTTTTCGACGATCAAGGCTTCATCTGACATGATGGGCAGATAAGCACCTCCCGCAACACAGCTTCCCATGATCGCTGCAATCTGAGGGATCCCCATACTGCTCATCCGAGCATTATTGCGGAAAATTCGGCCAAAGTGTTCTTTGTCCGGAAAGATTTCATCTTGCATGGGTAAAAAGACTCCTGCACTGTCCACTAAGTAAATGATGGGGAGGCGATTTTCCATGGCGATTTCTTGAGCCCTAAGGTTTTTCTTTCCCGTAATTGGAAACCAAGCTCCCGCTTTGACCGTTGCATCGTTGGCTACAATCATACATTGCCGGCCACTGACATAACCAATTCCCATTACAACTCCACCACAGGGGCAACCTCCGTACTCACTATACATTTCATAGCCAGCAAAAGCTCCAATTTCAAAGAAATAACTTCCCTTATCAATGAGTTGATCGATGCGCTCCCTAGCCGTTAGCTTACCCTGATCATGTTGTTTGGCAATTCGTTTTTCTCCACCTCCCAGATAGATTTTCTCTAGTCTACGCTGCATTTGGGAGATTGCGAGTTTCATCGCATCTTCATTCTTACTTTTCTCAATGTCAATTTTTTGCATGATTTGGTTTAATTTTTAAGGGAGATTTCTTACGGAATTTGCGCTGCAAAAGTACAAAAAATCAACCATAGATCTTAGAGCTGAACCCGTTCATTTTAGAATAAAAATACGGAGAGATAGAACGACAAATCCCGAACACTCTAATGAATGTTCGGGATTTGGAAAAGCTAGAGTAGTAGGCTTTACTTACTTTGCAAAAGCATAGTACCAAACATCTGGATAGCCTTCATAAATGCCTTCCAGCATAATTTTACCAGAATTGGTCTTTAGCGCTTCGATGACTTGAGACATATCTTCCACCTTTTCGTCATTGACTTTGGTGATGATAAAATCGGGATCCATATTGGTTCTTTCGATTTTACTGCCTCGATAAATACTGATCACTTTTGCGCCTTTGACGCCAAGCTTTCTCGCTTCGGCGGAAGTGAGGTCGCGCAATTCAAAGCCGAGGTCCCGTAGAAAATTGTTGTGATCGGGATTGCCGGATCCAACGAGCGCCGTCGTACCACTCATATTTTTGAGGGTAACGTTGGTCTCGTAACGCATGCCATTTCGGTAGTATTCTACTTTGACCGTATTACCGGGCCGGAAGCGAGCAACTTGTTCTTGCAGTTCGGGGATGGAACGGGTGGCCGCATTATTTACGCTGACGATGACATCCCCTTTCTTTAATCCCGCTTCTTCGGCACCACTGTTGGGGTTGACTCTACGAATGTAGATGCCCGCAACGGATTCGAGATCCAATTGCTTGGCCAATTCGTCGGTCACTCGGTCGATGCTTACCCCGAGGATGGCCCGCTGCACAACACCGTAATCTTTTAAGTCTCGGATCACTTTCCGGGCAAGATTGGAGGGAATGGCAAAAGAGTATCCTTCGTAGCGCCCCGAACGCGTAATGATGGCCGTATTGATTCCGACCAATTCTCCGTTGGTATTGACTAGAGCGCCACCAGAGTTACCGGGATTGACCGCCGCATCGGTCTGAATGAAAGACTCAATTCGATAAACATCATCTAGGATATCGATACTACGCCCTTTTGCACTGACAATTCCAGCCGTTACCGTTGATTCCAGATTGAATGGATTCCCTACAGCGAGTACCCATTCACCTACTCGAATCGAATCGGAGTTGCCCAAAATCAAATGGGGTAGATTGCGTGCTTTTATTTTAATAAGCGCCAAATCGGTAGAAGGGTCAGTGCCGACCAATTTGGCCATGAATTTTCGATTGTCATTGAGGGTCACTTCCAATGATTTTCCCTCTTCAATCACGTGGTTATTGGTTACAATATACCCATCTGGTGAGATGATGACCCCAGAACCCGAGGAACCACCATAATTGCCTCCCCAAAAATCGAAATCACCTCCTTGGCTGGCTTTGATATTGACCACTGCGGGCGTAACCGATTCGGCAGCAGCTATAAAATTAGTGGGAGAGGAGGACAGAAATTCTCGTTGATTTCTGGTAGACAATAGTTCGTCAGTTGGATCAGCATAATTGGTGTACATCGCGGGAGAGGTTTCCCGTACAATGATTTTAGGTTCTTCAAAATACTTGTAGGCAGCTACTGAAAGTGCAGAACTCAAAATGGAGACAGCGAACAGTAGACTGATGTTTTTCATTGATGATGTAGACATTGACGTTGAAAGTTTATGAGCTATTGAAGGTTATGTTCGACCCAACTGTTGTGGAAAAGCATTGGACGAT
>JBCCSR010000665.1:0-4046 GCA_039199865.1 Bacteroidota bacterium | reverse complement strand
CGCCGGATATTGAAACCCTGCTGCAAAGAATCACTAAGCGATTCAAAGAAGATAATCTGGATAACCGCATCAAGGCACTCTCAGAGCAACTCCAATTTGCTTGGGCCTACGATTATGTTGTTGTCAACAATGATTTGGAAGCGTACCTGCAAGATATTCACACGGTACTGAAAGCTGAAATTCTCCGAAATAAAGGCATCAATACCCTTTTAGCACGGAAGCACTCTGCTGATCCTACCCTCAACGGCTGATACAAAACAGGGGCAACTGCGACGGTGGACTTTGTTTACCCCACCCGATAAGCTGCCATGATTTCCTTGAGCTTGGCCATACTGAGCTTCTTACCCGTTAAGACACCAATCACGGTTTTGCCCGCAAAAAGCGCTGGATCTTTGAGCAAAGTAGCCACCGATAGCGCGGCCCCTCCCTCAATCAAGAGATGATGATGTTCTAACAAAAATAAAATGGCTTTTTGAATTTCAGCCTCCGTCAGTAGGTCATATTTTTGCACATGTTGTGCACAGATAGCAAAAGTAATGGCGCCTGGCTCAATACCACCGGCAGTGGCGTCAGACAGCGTAGGCTGATTGTCCATCTCAATAATTTTGCCCGCTTTCACAGATTCGTACATCTCTGGAGAATGTAAAGGCTGGCAGCCGATGACCTCCGCTTCGGGCTTTGCTTCGTGCAAATAAGCGGCAATTCCCGAGACCAAGCCCCCTCCACCGATGGGCACCAAAACGGCATCGAAGTGATCCAATTGCTCGCACAACTCCAGGGCAACCGTCCCCTGCCCAGCCACAATTGCCGGATCATTGTAAGGATGTACCAACACCAAATCATTTTCCCGAGCATAGTTAGAGGCGTAAAGCTCCGTTTCCAAACTACTATTTCCATACAACCTTAAAGGTAAACCGTAGGTCTGTAGGGCCTTGAATTTGGAAGGAGTCACCGTTTTGGGTAAGAAAACCTCGCCTTCTACTCCGAAATGCTTTGCCGCATACGCAAAAGCCGCAGCGTGATTTCCGGTGGATACCGCAACGAATTTCTTTTGAAAAGCCGCGGGAGGTAGCGATAGCATTTTGCTCATTACCCCACGTAGCTTGAAAGAACCACTCTTTTGTTGGTTTTCGAGTTTGAGGTAAACCGTTCCATTGATCCATTCGCTCAAACGGGGAGCATAAACCAGCGGCGTCTGACTGATGTAGGATTTGATCTTGGCGTAAGTACTGCAAATGTCCTGATACATGAAATTGAGCTGACTGATTGATCCAATCAAAGATAGGAGATTCGATCAAAATTGGGGAAAGAAGTGCTAAGAAAACCAATTGGCATTTGAGATCATTGCACACTCAATGGTCAAGACTTTTCATCTGATCAAGATCTAGACAATCATTTCTTCTTTGAACACCTTGGGGGAGGATGGCTGCCGCTTGGGAAGAGTGATGAAAAAGGTAGCGCCTTCTCCTGTTTGGGATTGCACATAAATTTTTCCCTGATATTTTTCGATGATTTTTTTACAACTTGCTAAGCCAATCCCCGTTCCAGAATAACGTCCTCGATGGTGTAAGCGAGTAAACATGTTGAAGATTTTGGAGTGGTGCTCCGGCTGGATTCCAATCCCGTTGTCCTTGAAGGAAATGCAAAACTCCTTGTCGTTCTCCTCTGCCTGAATGATCACAATGGGTTCAGCAGCGTTATTGTATTTGATCCCATTCTCAATTAAGTTTTGAAACAGGCGAACCATGTCTGTAAACTGAGCTTTCACTTTTGGCAGACGTCCTACTTTAATCTTAATATTTCGACGTTTAATTTTTTGTTGGATGGTCGACTTAACATGAGTCACGACGTTGTTGAGTTCGACACTTTCATCGGAAAGCTCAACCACGTTCAACTGAGAATATTCCAATACATCAACAATGAGTTTGTGCATTTGCAGAGCATTTGTTTTGGAAATGGCAATGAATTCCTGAATATCTTCTAGTTGATTGTTTTTAATATTTCGTTCGATCAATTGTAAAAAACCAACTACATTTCTCAAAGGCTCTTTCAAATCATGAGAAGCGATGTAGGCAAATCGTTGCAACTCTTCGTTGGTCATTTCCAAGCGCCGATTCACTTCAAGTAGATTTCGAGTTCTATCCTTTACCATTTGCTCCAGCGTTTCGTTGGCCCGCTGCTTAATTTTGTAGTTGACAATAAACAAAATCGCCATAACCACGCCTAGCAATACCACAACTGACAATAAAAATTTACGTTCCTCTAGCAAAATTCGTTGTTTGTCATTTTCCTGGCTTAACAGGTTGATTTCATTTTGCTTTTTCCCCATTTCATATCCCTTCTCGATATTTCCAATCACCGTGATTTGTCTCTTCTCCTCTAATTGCTTTTTGAGCGCATCATAAAGTTTGTAATGCTTAAACGCATTGACGTGATCGTTTTTTTTCTCGTAGAAGCTGACCCAAGATTTATGAAAACTCGCTAGACTGGATTGGCTTTTTGGGGAAGGTGGATGCTCCTCTAAAATTTGGGCTGCCTTGTCAAATTCCTCTCGTTCGATGTAAATTTTTGCCAAAGTATGGTACACGGGCCAACGTCCTTTGCTCCGCTGTTGTTGGTCCAATAAAGCCAAGGCCTTTAGGGCAAATTGCTCTGCCTCTTCCTTTTTATCCAAGCTGTATTGCAGCAAAGCCTGATTCTTCAGCGCTTCGATGTAAATGTAATTGCTTTGTAAGGTTTTCGATAGGTCCAATATTGCCTGATTGGCTTCGAGCGCTTTTTCAAACTTCTTTTCGGCTTTGTACAACTTGACCAGTCCCGACTTGGCCAAAGCCTCCCAATTGAGATGACCAATGGATACGGCAATCTGCTCTGCCAATTCAAAAGATTTTCTGGCTTTCTCTAATAAAAATTGCCTGCGATAAAAATACCCCAAACAGGTATACAGTCTTGCTTGCCCCTCCAGATGATTGCTGGCCTCAAAGTATTTAAGTGCTTCAAAGTACCATTCAGAAGCCTCAATAAACGCTCCCTTAAAATTGTAAATTACCGCCAGGTCATTCAAACAATAGGCAATCCCAACTTTATGATCTAACTCCTTAAAAAGGGACAATCCCTTTTTAAGAGCGGCCATTGCTTGCTCTCGTTCACCGAGCAAATCGTAAATGATCCCAATATAATCGTAGCCCCAGGCGAGCTTTTCAATATCGTCTACCTCCTCGTAATAAGTGATGGCCTCATGGCAATGGACTAAGATGGAATCATATTTTATCCCCGATTCATAAGTTTTACAAATGATCATTTGAGCTGCTGCCTTTCCCGCTGGGTAGTCAATACGATCAGAAATCGCAATGGCTTCCTGAGTCAGTTGTAATACCTCATTGTAGTTTTTCGAACTGTAAAAGTGAGCCTCCTCAATCAAAGTGTTGACTGCGGTTGAATCCAGAGCGGGCACTAAATTGGGGGAAGACAAAGCAGACCGAGCAAAAGAGCAATGGCTTACATACAGTAAAATAAAGCCAGTAAAAAAGCGCAAAAAATACGAATCGTCGTTACGCATAGATGGATACTTATCTCGAAGGCTAAAGAAAAGGACGCTAGATGAACTGGTGCATGGCCTTACAATTCGAATGTTAGACCGTCCTATTTTTAGCTTACGGGATAAAACCCGAAAAGTTTTCCTCTCGACTACAATTCCATTAATTTAGATCTCCACGATCACCTCTCCTGCTTGTTGCAAAACTTCCTCCGTCTTAGCAAAGCACACCCGAACTACTTTTTCGTCCCGTCCACTGGAGTAAAACACGGAGACCGGAATAACGGCAACACCGTACTCCGTGGTCATGCGTTTGGCAAAATTCGTATCCCGTTCGTCGCTAATGGCAGAATAGTCAAGCAGTTGAAAATAAGTTCCTTCGCAGGCAATAGGACGGAAACGAGAGCCCTCAATGGCCTGTAGAAAATAATCGCGTTTTTGCTGGTAAAAAGCATTGAGGCCGAGATACTCTTGGGGTTCGGTCAAAAAATCGGCAATGGCGTGTTGTAAT
>JBCCSR010000664.1:0-4053 GCA_039199865.1 Bacteroidota bacterium | reverse complement strand
TCCGCTTGAGCAGCATCCAACTCTTTTCCGAAATCAATTTTGGCTTTTTTACTCCACAACTCCGGAGTGATGCCCATTGCTTCTAAGCTGGGGCGTAAAAAGTTAGCACTAACTCCGGAGACTGCTGCCGTATATACAATATCACTTGCCCCACTATCAATAATCATTTGTTGATAACCTTCATCGGCTCGACTTTCTGCCGTATTGATAAACCGAGTCCCCATGTAAGCCAAATCCGCCCCCATTTGCATTGCCGAAGCAATATCGCGGCCAGTACTGATACAACCGGATAATAGAATGGTTTTATCGAAAAAACTTTTCACCTCCGCAACCAAGGACATCGGGTTGATCGTACCCGCATGGCCTCCGGCTCCAGCTGCAACGAGAATGAGGCCATCTACCCCTGCCTCCGCTGCTTTCTGTGCGTGTCGTTTTTTGATCACATCGTGAAAGACCAAACCACCATAGGAATGTACTGCATCTACCAAATCGGAGACTGCTCCAAGCGAGGTAATAATCAAAGGTACTCGGTGTTTGATGCACAACTCCAAATCGGCCTGCAAACGCGGATTGGTCTGATGGACAATTAAGTTGACGCCGTAGGGTGCGGCCTTCTTTCCAGTGCTTTCTTCGAACTCCTTCAAAGTGGATTTTATTTCAATCAACCACTCTTCGAAGCCTTCGCTGGTTCTTTGGTTCAAGGCGGGAAAAGTACCGACGATACCATTTTTACAACATTCTGTTACCAATTTAGGTCCAGAAATCAAAAACATAGGGGCAGCTACTGCTGGAAGAGACAATTCGTTGATAAAGTTTGCTTTAGGCATGATAATTTTTTCTTGGTAGTATTTAATGATGGTTTTAAATGATGTTAAACTTGGTATTTGCTGGCTCGAATTTGAAGCGTTAAAGGCTTGCAAAGTTTGGAGCATTTCATCTCATCTGGCTTCTGCTCAATTCACTCCGATAACAATTTTTCCTCTGACCTTTCGGTCAATCATTTCTTTGAGTGCTTTTGCAGCTTCTGCCAAAGGATATACGCAATGGATATGAGGTTTTAGTTTTCCTTGACCATACCATTGCATGAGCTCCATAACGTTGGCCATATTCTTTTGGGGCGATTTTTTCGCAAAACTCCCCCAGAACACTCCGACGATCGCACAACCTTTGAGCAAAGTCAAGTTCAGTGGAATTTTTGGAATTTCACCAGCAGCAAAACCGACTACGAGAAAGCGTCCCTCCCAAGCTGTTACTCTGAGTGCGGCTTCCGAATAATGGCCCCCAACGGGATCGTACACAACATCTGCTCCCTTACCATTGGTCAGTTCTTTCACCCTACTTTTCAAATCTTCCTCATTGTAGTTGATGGTTTCATCGGCACCATAGTGCTTACACAGTTCTAGCTTTTCCGCTGAAGAAGCGGCTGCAATGACTTTAGCCCCCATCAATTTGCCCAACTCCACTGCTGCCAGTCCAACCCCACCAGAAGCCCCAAGGACAAGGAGGGTCTCTCCTTCCTGAAGTCCAGCCCGGTCTTTCAAAGCATGATAAGAAGTTCCATAAGCCATCATAAAAGAAGCTGCAACCGGAAAGTCCATTAAAGGAGGCTTGGGAAAACAAGCATTGCTCGGTATTACTACTTGCTCGGCAAACCCACCATTGAGCACAAAGCCAAAAACTTCATCGCCCGGCTGGACATGTTTGACTCCCGCTCCGACGGCTTTGACAATTCCTGCGACATCACTGCCAGGGGTAAAGGGCAGCTCAGGTTTGAACTGATACAAACCTTGTATGATGAGCGTATCTGGGAAATTGACTCCACAGGCCTTTACCTCAACCAAAACCTCTTTTTCACCGGGTTCTGGCGTTTCGACCTCCTCAAAAACAAGAGCAGAAGGAGGACCAAATTGTTTACATATTATGGCTTTCATGATAGCAGCTTAAAAATTTATCGCAAATAAGTTAAATAGCATAAAAAAATATACTATCACAAATAACTCTTTCACAACAGGATACGGTTGATGAATAAAAAAATATAAATTGAGCTTATGGAATTGGGGTACCTGTTGCGTCTAAGTAATGATTTGCTTTTTAGGATCCAATAGAAAAATTTTCAAAAAGTAAATTTTTTTGCCTTGTCTTTGCAGTCAAATGACCATTGCAGAGGGTGAGGGCTAGTAGCCTTTATCCTGGAAATGGGCGCTTGGCTGGCGGTGGTGGCAGCGGGTGGGATTCCCTCCCAAAGCCCACAAAAAAACCAAGTCAAAAAACAATATATTTACAAATCATCAATCTTCCATGACCTTCAATACCAATTTCCCCATTTTTTCTCCGTTAAACAAGCGACAGAAAGTTTCATAAAAATTCTCGATCCCTTCATAGACATCCTCCTTACTTTTCAATTTCCCTTGAGCCAACCACATTCCCATTTCCATTGCTGCCTTAGGATACTCTTTTACCCAATCAAAAACCACCATTCCTTCCATGGTTGCTCGATTGACCAACAAAGACAAATAATTGCTTGGCCCTTTAACGGCGGTTTTGTTATTGTATTGAGATATTGCTCCACAAATGACAATCCTGGCATGTCTTCGCAAACGCGCCAAGGCAGCGTCCAAAATTTCTCCACCAACATTATCAAAATAAACGTCAATGCCTTTTGGACATTCTCGCTTAATGGCAGCATGAATCTCTTCATTTTTATAGTCAATTGCACCGTCAAAACCCAGCTCCTCTTTCATGTAATTGCATTTGGCCGGACCACCAGCAATCCCCACCACGTGGCAACCTTTGATTTTAGCAATTTGTCCGACAATGCTGCCAACTGCGCCCGCTCCTCCGGAAACTAACACAACGTCTCCTTCTTTGATTTTCCCTACTTCTAAAATGCCAAAGTAGGCAGTCATCCCCGGCATCCCCAAAGTTCCAATGTACATGGGAAGTGGCGCAATATTGGGATCAACGGGATACCAACCTTTGCCATCGGAAACAGTATATTGTTGTACCCCTCCGGCTCCAGAAACATAGTCTCCCTTTTTAAAGGTTGGATGATTGTTCGCTTCGATCACTTGTCCTACTGATCCCGCTCTCATCACATCACCAATCCCCACGGGCTCGATGTAAGACTTTTGGTCATTCAACCAGCCTCGCATGGCAGGATCCAGGGAAATGTAGTGTTGCTTGATCAATACTTCGCCTTCGCCTGGTTGAGGAATCGAATTGCTTTCTAGCGTCCAGGTAGATTCATCTGGCATTCCAACGGGTCGCTTGACTAATTTTAGTTGTTTGTTCATTGTCGTTTTTTTTAATTGGCTTTAGTGGTATTTTTAATCGTTAGATAATCTACAAAGAGTTTCATCCGCATTCGAATGTCGGGGCGCCACCAGGTTGACATGGCGAGCTTCAAGTCGTCAGCGGCATTGTTTTCCAAATTGCTGAGCCAATGATGTCTGACCTTGGCTTTGGTCCTTTTGAAGATGACTTCATCAGCCCTCAAATAGTGTTTCATCTTTTCTTCCGCCCGTTCTAGGACTTGTTCTAAGGGAACGACTTCCTGTACCAAACCACAGTCTAGCGCTTCTGTTGGGTTCAGTAATTTGCCATCCAACAGATATTCACTGGCTTTACCCTGTCCAATCCAGAAGGCATAAGCATCGACGAGATTCTGAGAAATCTGAATGCTTACGGCAACCTCGTTTAACCCAATCGTATACTTGTCTGCCGCGGCCATCACCCGATGGTCACAGGTAATCGCAATCACTAGACCTCCAGCGGGAGCATGTCCCGAAATCGCAGCGACAAAAGGCTTGGAAAAACGAGCCAACTCAATGTGCATAGAACCAAAAGCAACCAAAAAATCACTCATCTGTTCTTCATCGTATTGGTACAACTCAATGACATCCAAACCTGCAGAAAAGTAATGAGGTTTCCCCGTGATGATGACTCCCTTGACACGATCATCTGCTTCCAGCTGCTTGAAAGTCGCGCGCATCTCATCTACCATTTGCCGATTGATGGCATTCACTTTTCCTCGATCCAATTGAACAATGGTAT
>JBCCSR010000663.1:0-4053 GCA_039199865.1 Bacteroidota bacterium | reverse complement strand
ATTGGCCAGATATCTACCTTCCCGGAACCGATCAAGTCTATCCCAAAACCTATTCTTACGAAGAGGCCTCTACTTTTGTTTCTTTTAGCATTTGTACTATCGCTGATTTAGAAGTTGGAGACTGCATTGAGAACGAAGCAAAAATTACTTTCGACGATCAAAGTCCTTACATCACTGAACCAGCCATCGTCTGCACACCGGAACAGTGCGATGCAGCAGTACCTTGTTGGGGGGAATGGGAAAAACACTATAACCCAAAACAAGCTGCTTCCAAATTTCAAATTTATCCCAATCCATTTGATGACCGAATCAATTTGCAATGGCCTCATCAGATCGATGGCAATTGTCGAGTGAATTTGATGGATTTCTCTGGCAAAAAAGTTTGCCAATTGTATGAGGGGGAGGTAGCACATTTGCCAAAAATTTTCGACCTTAGCAAGGTGGATAAAGGCATTTATCTAATTCGCATCACCACCACAAGCGAAATACTAACTAAAAAAATAGTTAAACATTGAATCAACGGGCACCTCTCTTTTATATCTTATGGATCGTATTAACGGCAGGGTTTTCCCTGCCGTTGGTATTAACAGCCCAGCAAGATCGCTCAATGGCTCAACAGTTATTAAAAATCGCCCAACAATCCAGCCGTGACCAAGCCTATACTACTTCAGACAGCCTAGCTTTGGCCAGTGCCCAACTGTCTATTCAAAACCAAGATTGGCAGGCCAGTGTAGACGCTTACTACCAAATTTTCCTCAACGGCTACTTCTCCAATAACTTCCAAAACAGTATTCTCCAATTGCAAAAAGGCATCGAAGTGATCCCCAAAAGTGCCGCCCAGGCCTGGGCCAAGCTACATACTTTTTTGGGCTTTGCTTACAATGCACGTGGAGACTTGCTGGCTTCACTTGATGCTTATGAAAGCAGCCTTCCCGCGCTCAGATCGGCCAAAGATACCTTGAGACTCAATAAAGTGTATGGCAATATTGGTATTGCGTATATCCAGCTCGGTGAATACCGAAAAGCCATTGATCAACTCCAACACGCCTTGTCTACTAGCCACCTCATTGGAGACACCCTTACATGGTGGAATAATTTACTCAATCTGGGAGATGCCTATTTTTATCAAAACAATTGGACTGCTGCTGCCGCTCAATATCAACTGGCTCAACAACTTCGCGATCCAAAAGATGGCACCTTTGCCGCCTATCAAGCCGAATTGTTGTTACAACAAAATCAGTATGCGCTGGCTTTACAATCCAACCAGAATGCCATCGAGCAAGTTAAGGAACGGAAAGGCGATGATCATCAAGAGGGCTTGCGTTATCGACAAATGCGGGGAGAAATTTACCTCAAACAGGGCAAGGCACAAAAAGCACTCGACGCATTTCAACAACTAATTGCTCCTTTCCAAAAACTCGATAACAAAAGAAATTTGGGTATCCTCTATTGCCTCATTGCCGAGAGTCAATACCAACTTCAAGAATATGATCTGGCCCTAAATTATTTTCACCGTGCTCTGCAAATTTTTGTTCCCCAACATCAAGATAAACGACCTCATACCAATCCAGAAAAAAGGTTGTGGTCGCGAGAAGTTTGGTTGATGGAAGTTTTCAAAGGGAAAGGCAATTGCTTTCAGGCCAAGTACCAAAGCCAATCCGATACCAAAGATTTGCAATTGGCGGATCAACACTATCAGCTGGCCCTCCATTTTATTCAATACATCAAACTCCATTACGAAACCATTTCTTCCAAATTATTTTTGGGCAACTACGTTCGAGAGTTCTACGAAGCAGTTTTAGCATCTCAGCTAACTTTATTTGCAATCGAGCAAGACCAGCAATATCTTCAGCAAGCCTTTCAGACGGCTCAAATGGCCAATGCCTTTGTTTTGCGCGAATCCCTGAGCGAACAAAAAGCGCTCACCATTGCTGCCATCCATCCCGATACCCTAGCGCTACTAAAAACACAAAGACAGGAAATCATGATGCTCAAAAGAGCGATAGAGCAAAAGCCAAATCAGTCAAGCGACACTCTAAAAAATCAGTTTTTATTACTGGAAGAACAGCACCTTCACTTGCGCAAAGCGATTGAGGAACGGCATCCCCTTTACGCTCAATTGCGGTACGACCTACAGGTGCCAAAAGCGACGAGTATTCAGCGTCAACTTAGCGACAACAGTCTATTGCTAAAGTATTTTATGGGCAAGACGGATTTGTATATTTTCTCTCTGACCCAAAACCATTTCGCCATTGACACCATTCAATTACCCCCCAACTTTACGCAACTTGTCCAACAATACAGACGCGCAATTAGCGATTTAAACTTTATTCGAGATTCCACTGCCGTGGCAGAGCAACAATTCCTTGTTGCTGCACATCACTTGTATCGTCTACTTTTGAAAAAACCATTGGATCGAATACTAGCTCAACAAAATATTACACAAATTAGAGTTGTAGCGGATGGGCTTCTACATCGCATACCTTTTCAAGCGCTACTGGTCGAACCAAGCGATAGCTGGGCTAAACCGGACCACTACGTTTTGGCCAATTATGCATTGAGCTATCATTATTTTTGTAAAATGTTAATGGAAGATGCGCCTCGTCATCCTCCAAAAGGAGGCTTTATGGCTTTTGGCCTTGAATTTGACCAGTACACGCTGGAACACTTACAGAAATTCGTCAAAGACAGCATTGAAAATAAAGCCATTTTACAAGGTTTACGATCTGGCAATTTATCTTATCTCCCCTTTTCTGATGATGAAGCATTGGAGTTGGCTCAATTGATGGATGGTCAGGCTTGGGTCAATCAGGCTGCTACCAAAGGCAATTTTTTACAACACTCCGTCAAGGCAGATATGATTCACATGGCGACCCATTCTATTTTGGATGAAGACCATCCCAATCAATCTGCATTAATTTTTACCAAGCTCCCCCATCAAGCCGACCATTTACTGCGTCTCGACGAGATTTATCAATTGGATTTAAGAGCGAGAATGCTCGTCTTAAGTGCTTGCAATACGGGCTTTGGTCCTCACCAAATTGGAGAGGGCATCAATAGTTTGGCCCGGGCTTTTCATTTTGCCGGAGTCCCCAGTGTGACGGCAACCTTATGGAGTATTTCGGATGAGTCTTCCAAAAAAATGATGGAGTTGTACTATGCCTACTTAAAAAGAGGTTGGGCCAAAGATCGTGCGCTACAACAAGCACAGCTCGATTATCTACAAAATGATCAAATCAGTAGTCCGGCTTTTCGCCACCCAGTATATTGGGCAGCATGGATGCCGATTGGAGATGTTGAACCACTATCCTACTCGGGACAAAATGGGTGGTATTACTTCCTAGCCATCCTGGTCTTTGTTGTGGGCTATTTCTATGTTCGTTCAATGCCTTGAAAGTAAAACAAGACATGACCCACACAGACAAGCTGCGGGGCCATGTTTCCCACTCTTTTCATACTCACGTCTTTAAATACGCTTAACGAAGATGTTAGTTCTTCGACAAATTTTCTAAAAAATTTGCCTAAAAACTGAGTGGTGAAGGGGTGGGCTGCGAACAAGTCGCAACCCAAAGAACAAACATAGCTTTATAGTCAAGCCTTTCAATGCTCCCTTTTACCCATGCGGCTCAATAGATTATTGAGCCGCAATTTAATCCTAGATATTAGACCTTAACAAGAAGATTTCAAATCATTTTCCTATGGACTGGCAGCAGCCTCCATAGGTCATCAAGGAATTGAAACCCAGAGACCAACAAACATCAATCGTCTGATGTCCAGAATTAAAAGACATTTATTCTCTTATCGCCATTGTTGTTAATGGCCCAGATTCTTACGAGTAATTTTCAGTGCAATGTATTGACCTTTGACTTATCGTAAAAGAGGTGCATCTATTTTGCCTGTGGTGGGAGCCTTGGTAAGATGTTTTCGCGTACTGCATTTACATCAGTCACCACATTTATGATTTTTACTTGGCGGCTATTCAGTGGAATCGCCTGTTTTTTGGGTTGCTGTAGAATTGGAGATGTGAACTCGTTTCAATTCAGCGATGTATTT
>JBCCSR010000662.1:0-4059 GCA_039199865.1 Bacteroidota bacterium | reverse complement strand
CTGTGAGTCGTTTGATGGTTTGGCGGTAGACGATGGTTTCGATACCTTTTTTTGTGAGTTCTTTTTGGAAGATGGTTTTGGAGCTATTTTCTTTGTCTCCTTTGAAGAGGTGGAGGAGCATTCCAGTGAGTAGTGTTTTGGTACTTCCGAAATCTCCGATTTTGATGATGTTGCCTAAGTTGTATTGCTCCAGCAAATGGGTTTTGCCAATGCCTTGTGGACCGAGGATCAGGAGGTTGATTTTCTTTTGACCGTATTCAAGCAGCTTATTCAATTCTTCTTTTCTACCAATGTGGAAGGCTAGTTGATCTCCAGGAATGGGTGAAACGTGAATAGGTTTTCTTGGAAAGAGTCTCCGGAGCTGTTTGGTCCACCAACTTTCTTTTTCGATGGATTGGATGGCGGATTTCACTTGATCTGCTGAAACGTGGGTGTAGATTTCTGTGGTGGCTATAGATCGATGACCCAATAGCTCTTTAGCAATTCTTAGCTCGTTTCCATTGTTGACGATTCTGGTGGCGAAGGTATGACGGAGCATGTGAGGGTAGACGGCTCCATTGGATAGCTTTTTGATTTTTCGCCAGACTTGTTTTCGGCTGAGGTGTTTTTGTTGAGATTGGCTGGAGGGAGGGAAGAGGTAGCTTTCAGGAGTGGTGGATTTTAGGGTTTGCCAATAATCACTGATAGCATCTAATAGTCTTTGGGTAAGAGGGATTTGTCGCTGGTGTTTTTTGCCTCGTTTTTTGAGGGATTCGACGATGAGGTGATTTTGTTGGAAATTGAAGTGTTTGAGTTGGAGGCGGATGGTCTCGGTGACTCTTAGACCGCAATCGAGCATGAGTAGGATGATGACTCGGTACTTGTTGGAGGTGCAGTTTTGCAGGAGCTGTTTTTGTTGTTTTAAGGTGAGGAGCTTGGGGGAGTGGTAGTTAGTGGGCATAATAGAGAGGTGCAGATGATATCTATTTACAACTATTTACCTGTAAAATATCTTATTCTGTGACCAATTAAAAATGTTTGAAATGAGGAATATTAGGAGGAGAGAATGTATTAACATTATTTTTGCTAACATATCCCTTTTTTGTAATTTTAAGCATCTTAAAAAGCATTTTCCTAAAATGGTCTGGTCAGTAGATTGTAGTACCAAAACTTTGGACTTTACTCGTGCCGCTGTGGGAAAGCATCTTTGTTTAAGGTTTAAAATTACTGCTACATTTTGCTACATTTGCCTACTAAATATTCAATTTACCAATTAGGGAAAACAAAACCGAGAAGATACCTATGGCCATAAAAAAATCAGAACTCTACAGCTCCTTATGGGCCAGCTGTGACGAATTGCGAGGCGGAATGGATGCCAGCCAATACAAAGACTACGTATTGGTAATGCTCTTCCTCAAATATATTAGCGATAAATGGGCCGGGCAGCTTTATGCACCTATTACGATTCCGGAGGGAGCCAGTTTTAAAGACATGGTTGCGCTGAAAGGAACGAAAGACATTGGGGATCAGATCAATAAAAAGATTGTAGGGCCGATTGCGGAAGCTAATAAGTTGGCAGATATGCCAGATTTTAATGATGTGGCAAAGCTGGGGAGTGGAAAAGAGATGGTGGATCGGCTGACCAATCTCATTGCAATCTTTGAAAATAAGGCGCTGGACTTTAGTAATAATCGGGCGGAAAATGATGATATCCTGGGGGATGCTTATGAATACCTGATGCGTCATTTTGCTACGGAGAGTGGGAAAAGTAAAGGGCAGTTTTACACTCCCGCGGAAGTGAGCCGTATCATGGCAAAAATTATTGGGATTAGTCAACATGAGACGACTGCGGAGACGACGGTTTATGATCCTACCTGTGGATCGGGATCTTTGTTGCTAAAAGTGAGTGGCGAGGTAAAAGGGAAAGTAACGCTTTATGGGCAGGAGAAAGATGCCGCTACCTCTGGTTTGGCACGGATGAATATGATCTTACATGATTATCCGACAGCGGAAATCAAACAAGGGAATACTTTGGCGAATCCTCATTTTAAAAACAAAGAAGGGGATAATCTGAAAACCTTTGATTATGTGGTGGCCAATCCACCCTTTAGTGACAAACGTTGGAGCAATGGTCTGACTTTGCCGGAAGATTATCCTTATAATCGCTTTAAAGAGTATGGCGTACCTCCTGGTAAAAATGGAGATTATGCTTTTTTGCTACACATCATCCGATCATTGAAAAGGCATGGTAAGGGAGCAGTCATTTTACCACATGGGGTTTTGTTCAGAGGAAATGCGGAGGCAGAGATTCGAAAAAATCTGATTCGAAAGGGCTATATCAAAGGGATCATTGGTTTGCCTGCCAACTTGTTTTATGGGACGGGGATTCCGGCGGCCATTATTGTGGTGGATAAAGAAAATGCACAAAGTCGAAAAGGGATTTTTATCATTGATGCCGGAAAAGGTTTTGTCAAGGATGGCAATAAGAACCGATTGCGGGAACAAGATATTCACAAAATCGCTGATGTCTTTATCCATCAGGAGGCTATTCCAGGCTACAGTAAAATGGTATCTTTTACGGAAATTGAGGAGAATGAATACAATCTCAATATTCCTCGTTATATCGAAAATCAGGAAAAGGAGGATTTACAAGACATTGAAGCCCACCTGCTTGGTGGAATTCCCAATGTAGATATTGCAGCCTTACAAACTTATTGGGCCGTCTATCCTCAGCTCAAAGATGCCTTGTTTCAACAAAGCAGTCGGGAACAATACTCCGATTTGAAAGTTGCTACAGCGGAGATTAAAAATACCATTTTCGAACATCCAGAGTTTGTGGCTTTTGCTCAGCAAATGAAGGATTTGTTTGAGATTTGGAAAACGACAAGTGCCACTCAACTCAAAAAGCTAGAGAGCGGTTTTCAACCCAAAACATTGATTCGAGATTTATCCGAAAAATTATTGGTCCAATATGAAGGCAAGGCTCTGATTGACCAATACGATATGTATCAACACTTGATGAGCTATTGGAATGAAGTGATGCAAGATGATTGTTACCTGATTGCTGCTGATGGCTGGAGAGCAGAGACGTATCGAATCATTGTGGAAACAAAAAGTAAAAAGCCGGTAGACAAAGGCTGGACCTGTGATTTGATTCCCAAGGAGCTGGTGACCAATCATTATTTTAAAGCAGAAAAAGAAGCCATTGAAACTTTGGAAGCTGAGAAAGAAAGCATGGCGAGCAAGATTAGTGAGCTAGAGGAAGAACATAGTGGAGAGGAAGGCTATTTTTCCGAAATGGAGAAAATCAATAAAGCGAATGTCAGTGCTCGCTTACGCGAACTCAAAGGCGCGCAAGATGTTGATGCTGAAAAAGCGGTGTTAAGGCAATACCTGGAGTTGCTGGCGGAACAAAGTAAAATCAACCGACAGATTAAAGTAGCGGAAGCAGAACTGGATACACTACTCTACGCCAAATATCCAAACTTAAGTGAATCCGAAATTAAAATACTAGTGGTAGAGAATAAGTGGATGAGCCATATTGAAACGACTATCCAAGCGGAGGTAGACCAGATTAGTCAACGCCTAAGCAATCGGATTAAAGAACTAGCGAAACGTTATGAAAAGCCATTACCAGTGATTGATCAAGAAGTAGAGACTTTGGAGAATAAAGTAAATGCTCACTTACAAAAAATGGGATTTGTATGGACTTAGTGATGGATAGTAAAATTAAGGCAGGGTATAGGCAGACGGAAGTTGGGGTGATTCCGGAGGATTGGGAGGTTAAAACAATTAGTGAAGTTTGTAGGCTAGTAAATGGACGAGGGTTCAAACCTAACGAATGGAAAAAAACTGGTCTGCCAATAATAAGAATTCAGAATTTAAATGGTTCAGAAAAATTCAACTATTACCAAGGATCGTATGATAAGAAAATAGAAGTTGAAAAAGGCCAGTTGTTATTTGCTTGGTCTGGAAGTAGAGGTACTTCATTTGGCCCTAATATTTGGAATGGGAGTAAAGGATTATTAAATTATCATATCTGGAAAATTGTTGTTGATAAAAATGGTGTTGATGAGTTGT
>JBCCSR010000661.1:0-4070 GCA_039199865.1 Bacteroidota bacterium | reverse complement strand
TTTACCTTGGCCAAATCCATGCTGATGTTCTTGCCCTCTAGGGCTAAATCGCCCATTTCACGGTTCACCTTAGGTTCAATGCCGTATGCCTTGATAACTGATACCCCGGAAAAAGATTCTTGCGAAAAAGTGGAAAGCGTTGACAAAAACTCCTGGACCCGAGTACTTCGAATATGAATGATTTTGCTGATTTGATAAATCAAAATCGACAGAAAGGGTAGGGGTATCAAAGTGTACGCCGCCAAAGTTGGTGCTTTGATGAACATAATGGAGATAACACAAACGAAAGTGGTAATCGTATTCATGCCATACATGATGACTGGTCCCGCATACATCCGCACTTGATTGATGTCTTCACTAATACGATTCATCAAATCGCCGATTCTATTCTTTTTATAAAAATCAAGGTTGAGGATTTGGTAATGGTCAAACACCTCGTTCTTCAGGTCGAATTCGATGTAACGCGATACGTTGATGATGGTTTGGCGCATCAGAAAAGTAAACAAGGCCGATAGCAGGGCCGCTCCTATTACGATGAGGATGTATTCGAAAAGGTCGCTTTTCGCTTCCGACAAGGTCAATTCCTGACCCACAAACTTTTCAATGGTCTGAATGGAATTGTTCACATAATGCGGTAAGAAAAGTGAAAATAACCTGGCAACAATGGTAATAACAATACCAAGCAGGATTTTAAGAGCGTATTTTTTAAAATACTTGTTTAAGTGCTTAAGTTCCTTCATGTAGGAAAAACGACTGGAAAATAATTTGACCAAAAACAACAAATATAGCCGTAAAGCTCAAAACCAAATGTTATAAAACTGATAAGAAAAAGGTTCGGGTAGGCAGAAATGAATTATAAAGTTACTTTTGCGGCAATAAATGCAAACGCCATTAAAAAAGTTCTTTAAACATGCTTACGAGAAGGCATATACGAGTTAAGGTAATGCAGTGTATCTATGCATTGGTACAATCGAAAGATGACTCCCTTGAAAAGCAGGAAAAATTCCTCAAAGTAAGCATTGAGAACATGTACGTGCTCTACCTCCTGATGCTGAGTATGTTGAAGGAATTGCATGCAATGGCCCAGTACCGTACGGAACAGGCAACCAAAAAATATTTGGCTACCGAGGAGGATCGCTTTCCAAATCCAAAAAAGTTTGTGGAAAACCAACTTCTTCTGCAAATTTCCAAGAATTCTTTGCTCGAACAAGAATGGTCTAAACGAAAGTTGAACAATTGGGACCTGAACAGTGACTATATCAAAATTTTGTACAAAGAGATTCTTGCTAGTGACGCTTACCAAAACTATATGGTCAAAAAGGAAAGCTCTTATACCGAAGACCGCGAATTGGTGCTTACCCTTTTTAAAACGGTAATTGCGCCCAATGATAAGATTTATGAGTATTTGGAAGATGACAAACTGACTTGGGTCGATGATTTTCCAATCGTGAATACCTATATCGTCAAACGCTTGAAAAATGCTACTCAAGAGGCGAAACCTAGGTATTTTGCCCCACGACTTTTAAAAGACGAGGCCGATATGCTCTTCGCCAATACGTTGCTCACCAAAACCTTGTTGAACGATGCTGAATGGGAGAAGGAAATCGAGGCGAAAACCCCAAATTGGGACAATGACCGCATTGCTGAAATAGATTCCATCATCCTAAAGATGGCCATTTGCGAGTTGCTGAACTTTCCCTCTATTCCTGAAAAGGTGACCTTGAATGAGTATCTTGAAATCGCCAAAGAGTATTCTACTCCGAAGAGCAGTATTTTCATAAATGGGGTATTGGACAAGCTCGCCAAAGAATACAAGTCTAATGGAAAGCTCCAAAAAATTGGGCGGGGTCTCCGATAATTTACGAATTGATTATTTTTGGAAAAATAAAATACAGAATGAGAAAAACAATCATTGGTTTGGGCTTGTTGGCTGTTGTAGCTATTGTGGGCCTTTCTTGCAAGGAAAAAGCTTCAAGTAAAATTGTAGCTGAGAATGTTGAAAATGCATCCAGTAGGGATGAGGCACAGAAGAAATTGCCTGTAATGACCTTTGACAAATCAGAACATGATTTTGGTACCATTGAACAAGGAACCGCACAACAAACGCGCTTTACCTTTACTAATACTGGAAATGCTCCTTTGATCATCACCGATGCGAAAAGCAGTTGCGGTTGTACCATTCCAGAATACCCAAAAAATACCCCTATCGCACCAGGCGCACAAGGGGATTTGTTGGTAAAATTCAATGGTTCTGGTCAAAATCAAGTTACCAAAACGGTTACCGTAACCGCAAATACGGAAAAAGGGTCAGAGACGCTTCGTATCAAAGCATTCGTGAACCCAAAACAAACGGTTCCCGCAGGACCGGTAAAATAATTTTAGGATAAGCCAAACATGGAAAACTTAGGAAACTTTCTGCCTCTCATATTGATCGGCAGGTGGGCAAAACGACCGCCATGTTGGCTCTGGCTCAACAGTTGACGGAGAGCGATCGCTATGCTGCCATTATGGTCTCGGCGGAGGTGGGAGCGCCCTTTCCCAAAGATCCGGGCAAGGCCGAAGCCGCTATGTTGAGCGACTGGCGTAGCGCGGCTAAGTTTCGACTCCCTCCTAATCTGCAACCACCGATCTGGACTCCAGAAGAGGCTGGTCGGCGGATTGGTGCAGCCCTGAGCGAGTGGGCACAGCAATCCCCTTGTCCTCTCGTTGTGTTCATCGATGAAATTGACGCTCTCCAAGACGAAACGCTCCTCTCCGTTCTGCGTCAGTTGCGGTCTGGCTATCCCAACCGTCCTCATGGGTTTCCTCAATCGCTGGCTCTCATTGGTGTTCGTGACGTGCGGGACTATAAAGTCGCTTCAGGAGGCAGCACTCGACTCAACACTGCCAGTCCCTTCAATATCAAGGTTGAATCTTTGACCTTGCGCAATTTCACAATGGCTGAGGTGGCTGAACTCTATGAACAACACACGACTGAAACTGGCCAAGACTTTTCACCAGAGGCTATTCAACGGGTCTTTGAGTTGACCCAAGGACAACCCTGGCTCGTCAATGCCCTAGCTCGACAATTGGTAGAAGTGTTAGTTCCTGATCCAGCCAACACAATCACTCCAGACTATATCGATCAGGCTAAGGAAATCCTGATTCAACGGCAGGATACGCACATCGACAGCTTAGCCAGCGTTGTGCGGGAAGATCGGGTACGCGCTGTCCTTGAACCGATCCTGGCGGGGCAAGATTTGGGCAACGTCCCGCCAGACGACATACAGTTCTTGATTGATTTGGGATTGTGTCAAATGAGTCCTCAAGGGGGGCTGACGATCGCCAATCCGATCTATCGCGAAGTGCTGCCTCGGGTATTGAGCCAGACACCTCAAGCCTCGCTGCCGATGATTGCGTCCAGTTGGCTAACGCCGGAGGGCACTCTTGATCCCGAAAAACTGCTGCAAGCCTTTTTGCAGTTTTGGCGACAGCATGGCCAACCGTTATTGCGAAGTGCGCCCTACCATGAGATTGCGCCCCACTTAGTCCTCATGGCCTTTTTGCATCGAGTCGTGAATGGTGGCAGCACCCTGGAGCGGGAATATGCGATTGGCTCTGACCGCATGGACTTATGTCTGCGCTATGGGGAGGTAACTCTAGGCATAGAGCTGAAGGTGTGGCGACAAGGACGACCGGATCCTTTACAGGTAGGGCTAAAGCAGTTGGATCGGTATCTGGCAGGATTAGGACAATCCACAGGTTGGCTGGTGACTTTTGACCAGCGACCGGGATTGCCGCCGATCTCTGAGCGCACCACTACTACTACATCTATGACAGATAGCAAGCGACAAGTTGTCGTCATCCGCGGCTGAGGTAGACGAGATCGCGCTCAGGCAAGAAAATGCCTCTTGGCTCGTGCCACAATCTAGAAAATGAGGCCGTTTATATAGCGCTGTGCACTTGGGTTAAGTACATCTCATTTGCCGTGAGGGAACAGGGAATAGGGAATAGGGAATGGGGGAACAGAATGTGCTTGATTCGACTGCATACCGCTATAAAGTGCCTTATGACAACAACTAAAATCGTCA